>JAQUZZ010000116.1 GCA_028691095.1 Alistipes sp.
CGCAAGGCCATCCGGATGTACGACCTTTCCCGAACCTATGAGGGAATCACTGGAAGTCGTTACCCGAGCCGGATTCCGCAGTATATTCCTCCCTTCTCGCTCTACTGGGTGGGTATGGTGCACGACTACTGGATGCACCGCGACGACGATGCCTTTGTGGCGAACTTCTTGCCCGGTGTGCGCACGGTGTTGGGATGGTTTGCACGGCAGATTGATCCCCAAACCGGATTGCTTGCCCCGAACCTCCCGCACTGGAACTTTACCGATTGGGCTCCACAGTGGCCGGTGGGTGTAGCTCCGCAGAGCGATAGTTCCGGATCGGCCATCACGACGTTGCATTTTGCGTGGACGCTGCAACAGGCATCCGAGCTGATGTCCCATTTTGGACGAACGGCCGAAGCCAAGGAGTATCGCGCATGGAGTGAGCAACTCACCGCGGCCGTATATCGTCAATGTTGGGATGCCGAGCGGGGGTTGTTGCGAGATTATCTCCATGCTCCTTCGTTCAGTCAGCAGGTCAATGTGATGGGGATCTTGAGCAACGCCATTCCGGTCAAGCAGCAACAGGAGGTCTTTCGGCGTCTGCTCTCCGATTCGACCTTGACGCAGACCACGTTCTACTATAAGTTCTATCTTATTCGTGCAATGAAGAAGGTGGGGTTGGCCGATGAATACCTCAATATGCTTGCCCCTTGGCAGCAGATGGTGGAGGTGGGTCTGAGCACCTTCTCCGAGACTCCGGAGCCGACACGTTCGGATTGTCATGCGTGGAGTGCCAGTCCCAATTACGACCTGCTCTCGACGGTTTGTGGTGTGGAACCCGCTTCGCCCGGATTCCGGAGTGTGGTGGTGGCTCCGCATCTTGGACACTTGCACCATATCCAAGGGGTGGTGCCTCACCCCTTGGGCCTCATTGAGGTGAAGCTCGATCGCGAGGAGCGCTCCCTGAAGGGAGAGGTGACCCTCCCCGACGGGTTGAGCGGAGAGTTCCGTTGGCAGGGGCGTCGGATCAAGTTGCACGCAGGAAGCAATCCGATCCGGTTATAAAGCCGTTCATGGTTTTTTGCAAAAGCCTTGTCTTCCTTCGATAACTCTCTCCCCTCACCGTTGGGGGAGGGGAGGGTCAGCGGAGTTTCACGGATCGGAAGACTGAACATCCCTGTGCCCCGGTTGCTATTAAATTTTAAGAGGACGTGAAATCGGCCGTTCGACAAGTGTCGAACGGCCGATTTTGTGTGGTAGATCGGTATAGAAAGAGTGGGCGGGAAACGCCTTGCAGTCTTAAAAAGAAACCTTTTAGCGTCGGCAGATCTCTTTGAAATCGCAATAGGTGCAGGTCGCCGGATCGTCGCATTGGGTGAAGGGGATCTGCGGATCGAAGAGTTGGGAGAGGGTGGTTTGCAGATGACGGAGGAACGCTGCGCGGTAGGGTGTAAATTGAACAATCGGTTCGTTTCCCTCATGCAGCAGTGGCGAGAAGTGAGCCGACTGCATATTCCGTACATAGTAGAGCGTGGGTTGTACCTCACAATGCTCCGACTCGCAGATCATCAGGGCATAGAGCAGCGTTTGCAGTGCCGCGGCACTGCGTGTGCGGATCTCCGTACCGAAGAGCTCCTCCAGGGAGTGAAAGGCCACGGTGGCGGCGTTGCTGTTGCCGTGGGGCGATCCGCTTTTGTAATCCACGACGCGCCATGTGCCGTGGGGCAGTAGGTCGATCCGGTCGGACTTTCCGGCAAATCGAGCAGAGAGAGTCTCCGAGCCAAGAGGGAAGGCGACCTCACATTCGACGCGCTGCTCCAATCCCTGAACCACGAAGGTTTCGGTTTGTGCTACGTCGTAGGGGAGAACACATCTGTTGATGTATTTGCACACCACATCCTTGACCAGAATCAGGTTGCCACCGTAGGTGGGATCGACCCCTTCGGGGGTGTGCAGGTAGTTCTCGTTGATGGCTTGTCGGACGGCTTGTTCAATGGCCGGAGAGCCGATGAGCCCTTGAAGATGCTTTTGGGGATGAGGTCGGCCGATCAGCGGGGTGTAGAGCAACTCCAAGGCGCGATGCAGAATCGTTCCGAAGAGCGGCATATCAATCTCCTCCGAGACCTCCTCGACGGGAGCCAGTCCGGCCAAAGAGCGGAAGTAGAACTTCAGCGGACACTCGATGTAGTGATAGAAGGCGGTCGGAGACAAGGTGCGGTCGCCACCGTGTAGGAAGGCGTGCAGTTGGTGTAGAATCGTATCGTCTTTCTTGATGCAGATCGGTGCGGAGTCGCTGAGGTTGACCCCTAACTGAATCGGGTGGCGGTGAAGCGTGTGCGAAGACTCCATCTCCAACTGGGTGATATAGCGACTCTGCTCTCCCGTGCGTTTGTCGTCACTGCGGGAGCAATAGACCAAATGGACGCGTTCGGCACGTTGGAGCAAGCGGTAGAAGTAGTAGGCGTAGACTCCCTCGTGGTGTTGCGGCGTCGGCAGACCGTAGGCGTATCGCAGGTTGTAGGGGATAAAGGAGTTGCTCAAGGTGCGACTGCCCGGAAACGAGTCGTCGTTCATGGAGAGCACCACCACATTGCGGAAATCGAGATTTCGGGTCTCCAAAATTCCCATAATCTGCACCCCCGCCAGCGGTTCGCCCTCATAGGGGATGCGTAGCGTCTGGAGGGTGCGTCGCAGCAGGGAGGTGAAGATGGATACCGAGACCTCGACGCCTGCATCACTCAGCGCATTCTCGATGCGTGTGAGGTGCTCGACGATGATCGTGAAGAACTCGCGACGTTGAGCCTGCTCCGAGGGTTCCAGATCGGCCGAGTGGGCGATGACCTCGGAGAGTGCGTGCGTGAGATAGCGACAGAGCGATTGCCACGAGTCGGTGGGGGTGAAGATCTCGTGCAGCAGCCCCTCCTGAGGGAAGGCCTCCTGGGCGATATAGATCATCTGCCGCTGCCGGATCTGCTGGAGCAGCGTCTCGGCTTGGGAGGCTTGATGCTCCTGAATGTAGGGGTGGTTGAGCAGTCCCGTGACATCCGAATGGTAGAACTCGGTGCGAGAGTGACGGATTCGAGCGTGATGTTGCAACGCAATGAGCCGCTCCACGAAGGAGTAAGCCGTGGTTTGCCGCAACGGATACCCCATCGTGATGTTCAGCGCCGGCAGTGCGGCCGGAATGGAGTAGAGCACGGGCAGCAGGAGCGACTCGTCGGTCAGCACAATGGCGGTCTCCTTGTCGGGGTGTTCGCCTTGGTCGAGCAACGTTTGCAGGAAGTGGTGGACATATTTACATTGCAGGGTGTCCGAGGGGGTGGGGATGACGTGAATCTCTTTGGGCTTCCGGAAATGGTCGTGTCCGATGGGGGTGAGATCCGAGGGCGGATAGGCGCGAAGGTTGTCGCGCAAGAAGAGTCCGGCCTCATAGTCGCGTGGGGTGACATAGTAGTCGTCGTAATCCCAGAAGAACTCTGCCTGTCCGCTGCGTTGTAGCGCGGAAAACAGCTCCTTCTCGCAGGCCGACAGGGCATTGAACCCGATGAATAGAAAGCGATCGTCGGGTGTGCACCATGCTTCGGTGTCCAGCTGTTTCAGCCGATCGGCCGCAAGGCGGTAGACCATTCCTTCGTAGGCCAAGCCTTGAGCCGTCAGGCGTTCGCGGTAGCGACGATAGATGGCCGATAGCGAGTTCCCGATTTTTAAAAAATGACGTTGCTCTTCGGAAAAATTCTCCCCGATCCCGAAGTTGCGCCAGAAGCGCAGGATGATTTCAACCTGTTCGGGAGTGAGGTAGGAAAGGTCTTGCTCTAACTCTTTTAAATCTAAAACATTGGCAAAGAGCTTGTCGGCTTCGATCTGGTATTTGTCGATCTGGTCGAAGTCGGACAGCAACATCTCGCCCCAGAAGTAGAAGGAGTCGAAATTCTCGGTGTGAAACTCGGAGTAGACCTTGTAGAGTTCGGTAATCAGTTTGATGCGATCGCTGGTGCGAACCCCCGCAATCCGTTCCATCAGCTCTCCGATGCTGGGAAAGGCGGGTTGCCACAACGGTCGGTGCAACTGTTCGCACAGTGCTTCGCAGAAGAAGAGTTGCGCCCGCCGATTGGGAAAGACGATCTGACGGTCGGTGATGGCATCGCCGTAGCGACGATAGAGTTGGGAGGCCACTTCGGCCAAGAATCCTTGCATGACCGTTCGGCTAAGGAGACTACTGTCCGATATTGTTGATGGTTCCCATCATTTTTGAAGAGAGGCGCAGAATCTCAGGCGATCCTTTGTAGAAGATCGAGGCTCCCATATCGGCCGAGAGTTGCAGGCGTTCGTCGACGCCGACATAGACCTCGGCTCCCGAACCCGCCTCGACGCGCACGTCTTGGGCCATCATACTCCGTGTGTCGACTTTCGATTTGGCTCCGGCAAAGAGGGTGTAGTAGGTGACCTCCCCTTCGATGTGGGCGGCTGAGTTTCCGGCCACCTTCATGTAGAGATCTTTGACCGCTACGGTGGCTCCCAACGTGGCTCCGGCAGAGAGATCGACATCGAACATCACACCGTGGATTACCCCGTCAATCGAGACATTGGCTTCGGAGACCTTCACTTGTGAGAGGGAGTCGTAATAGAGGGTGACGTCGGCTTGGCCTTTGTTATTCATGCCGGGTTTGAACCGCACGGAGAGGACGCCATCCTTGACGTTCCACACCAGACGATTGATCTCGGCATCGGTGAGCTTGATGATGATGCGTGTGGTGTCCGAGGGGATGAGTTTTGCCGTTAAATTGCCCAAAAATTCCACCTTATCGAACGCTAAGGATCCTTCGCTTTTGATCTCCTGCTGTGCCATGACCGGCAGGACGGCCAACCATCCCATAAGAAGGATGAGTAGTGATAACTTTTTCATATTCACTCCATTTTTAGCCCGGACACTACGGGGGTGTTGCGGTGAGCGACCGACCCAGTGTCCTCAATCTTCTACAAAGATAAAAATTTTTGTTATCTTTCCTCACTCAATGGATGTTTATGGGAGAAATCAAGATTCTCAAAGCCTCGGCAGGTTCGGGTAAAACCTACCAGTTGGCCTACAATTACATTCGGCAGGTGATCGAAAATCCGCTACTCTATCGCAACATCTTGGCCGTCACCTTCACCAACAAGGCGACCGAAGAGATGAAAAAGCGTATCATCGAGGAGGTGAATCGTTTGGCCTCCGGAGCGCCGAGCGGATACATGGACTGGTTGCAGCAGCAGTTGTCGTTGTCGGAGGCCACGGTGCGTGAGCGGGCGATGCAGGCACGCACGCTGATTTTGCATAACTACACCCACTTTACGGTGGTGACTATCGATAAGTTCTTTCAGCGGATTCTTCGTGCCTTCATCAAGGAGTTGGGGCTGGAACTGGATTTCAGTCTGGAGTTGCAGACCGACTCGATACTGGAGCGGGCGACCGACCGCATGATCGAGGCGATGGCCGATAATCCCACCTTGTGTCGCTGGATCGTGCGTTTTGCCGAAGAGAAGATCGACCAAAACGGCAAATGGGACGTGCGTCGTGAGATCATACAGTTGGGGGGAGAGCTCTTCAAGGAGCAGTACGAACGCCTCAATATCCATCCGATGGAGCCGGAGCTGCTG
>JAQUZZ010000117.1 GCA_028691095.1 Alistipes sp.
CTGTTTTTTCAAAATGACCCTGAAGCCCATCGTGAGACGGGGTTGAGTGTCGGGGATGGAGGGCGTTGCAAGGCGTCGATCATTCTTACGTAGCACAGCGTGCTATTTGGTAGCAATCAAACACATCGGTATATCCTGCATATACCCGTGTTAAGGGTTTAATCATTCTTTGGAAGGATTTACTTACAATTTATGTTGAAATTTTCAATTTACGACGAGGCGGCCCGCCGCATTCTGGTGTTGGATGGGGGACTGGGTACCATGGTGCAGAGTTACGGCCTCACCGAAGAGGACTACCGTGGCGATCGTTTTGCCCAGTGGGAGAGTCCGCTCAAAGGTTGCAACGACCTACTGGTATTGACGCGTCCTGAGGTGATCGAGCAGATTCATGAGGCCTATCTTCAGGCCGGAGCCGACCTGATCTCCACCGACTCCTTCAATGCCAACGCCGTGTCGATGGCCGACTACGGTTTGAAAGCTGAGGTGTATGCCATGAATCGGGCTGCGGCAGCCTTGGCGCGTCGCACCGCCGATCGATATACTTTGCGCAACCCCTCGAAGCCCCGCTTTGTGGCGGGATCCATGGGGCCTACCAATCGTACGGCCTCCATCTCCCCCGATGTGAACGACCCGGGTTTTCGGGCTGTGACCTTTGATTCGTTGCGTCGTGCCTATGCCGAACAGGTGCGCGGTTTGATTGATGGTGGAGTGGATGCGCTGCTGGTGGAGACGGTGTTTGACACCTTGAATGCCAAGGCGGCACTCTATGCCATCGGGGAGGAGCTGGAGAAGCGTCAGATCAAGATGCCGGTGATGGTCTCCGGTACGGTGACCGATGCCAGTGGCCGTATGCTCTCGGGGCAGACCGTGGAGGCGTTCTACACCTCTGTGATTCACGGCAATCTCTTTTCCGTCGGGCTCAACTGCGGTTATGGCGCGGAGCTGATGGAACCCTATATTGCACGCTTGGCTGCGGTAGCCGAGTGTGCCGTCTCGGCTCACCCGAATGCGGGACTACCCAATGTATTGGGGGGCTACGATGAGACCCCCGAACAGATGGCGCTCACGATCGAAGGCTACCTGCAACGGGGATTGTTGAATGTGGTCGGTGGCTGTTGCGGTACGACGCCGCTCCATATTGCGGAGATTGCCCGTGTGGCACGCAAATACCCTCCGCGCAAGCGACCGCAGCCCCATCACATCACCACCCTTAGTGGGTTGGAGGTGCTGCAAATTACGCCCCAAAGTAATTTTGTGAATATTGGGGAGCGTACCAACGTGGCCGGTTCGGCCAAGTTTGCGGGGATGATTCGCGACAAACGGTACGAAGAGGCACTGTCGGTGGCGCGCAGTCAGGTCGAGGGGGGAGCCCAGATTATCGACGTCTGCATGGACGACGGTTTGATTGACGGAGTGGAGGCGATGCGGACGTTCCTGAATTTGGCGATGTCCGAACCCGATATAGCCCGTGTGCCGGTGATGATCGACTCCTCGAAGTGGGAGGTGATCGAGGCCGGATTGCAGTGTGTGCAGGGGAAGTCGGTGGTCAACTCCATCTCGCTGAAGGCCGGTGCGGAGAGCTTTCTGTCGCACGCCGCTGAGATCCGACGCTATGGTGCCGCGGCCGTTGTGATGCTCTTCGACGAGAAGGGGCAGGCCGACACCTATGAACGAAAAATTGCGGTGGCCGAACGAGCCTATCGTTTGCTCACCGAGCAGGGCTTCCCGCCCGAAGATATTATTTTCGACCCCAATGTGCTGTCGGTGGCTACGGGAATCGAGGAGCATGACCGGTATGGCATCGACTTTATTCGGGCTTGCGAGTGGATCAAGCAACATTGTCCCTATGCCAAGGTGAGCGGTGGGGTGAGCAACCTCTCCTTCTCGTTCCGCGGTAACAATCGGGTGCGCGAAGCGATGCACTCGGTCTTTCTCTACCATGCCATTGCCAAGGGGATGGATATGGGGATCGTCAACCCCTCGATGTTGCAGGTGTACAGCGAGATTCCCCCCGAGTTGCTGACCCTGTGTGAGGATGTGATTCTCAATCGACGCTCGGATGCGACCGAACGGTTGATTCACTGTGCTCAGACCCTGAAACAACAGGGAGCCTCTCCTGCCGAACAGGCGCAACACGCCGCATGGCGCGACCAGCGTGTCGAGGAGCGTCTGGGATATGCGATCTTGAAGGGGGTAACCGACTATATCGAAGCGGACACCGAGGAGGCTTATGCGGCCTTGGGTTCGGGCTTGGCTGTCATTGAGGGGCCCTTGATGGCGGGGATGAATCGTGTTGGCAAGCTCTTTGGCAGCGGACAGATGTTCCTGCCTCAGGTAGTCAAGAGTGCGCGGGTTATGAAACGTGCCGTTGCCGTATTAACCCCCTATATCGAACAGGAGCGAGCTTCGGGTTCGACCTCTTCGGCCGGTCGCATTGTGTTGGCAACGGTCAAAGGCGATGTGCATGACATCGGCAAGAATATCGTTTCGGTGGTGTTGGCTTGCAATGGTTATCGCATTGAGGATCTGGGTGTCATGGTCGAAACCGACCGCATAGCCCGTGAGGCGCAGCGTATGGAAGCCGAGGTGATCGGCTTGAGCGGCTTGATTACCCCGTCGTTGGATGAGATGGCGAAGGTGATTGTGGCCGTTGAGCGCATGGGTTTGCGGATTCCGATTTTGATCGGAGGAGCCACCACTTCGGAGGTGCATACGGCCGTGAAGTTGGCGCCGCTGTATAGCGGGCCGGTGATTCATGTGCGCGATGCC
The DNA here is from genome assembly GCA_028691095.1 of Alistipes sp. Taxonomy (GTDB): domain Bacteria; phylum Bacteroidota; class Bacteroidia; order Bacteroidales; family Rikenellaceae; genus Alistipes_A. The sequence goes on from JAQUZZ010000117.1 coordinate 2,770, forward strand.
TCAGAGGATGTCCGTATATTGAGTGAGTTGCAGTCGACACGTCGAACGCAATATCTGCAAGCGTTGGCAACCACACAGCAACGTTTGCGTGAGGAGTTTCAACAAAAGAGTCAGACGACCCACTATCGCACGTTGGCCGAGGCGCGTGCGGCAGCGCCGGAGTTTGACGCTACGCAGGTGCAGCCTCTGCGTCGAACGGGGCGCGAGGAGTGGATGGATTACCCGTTGGAGAAGTTGATCCCGTGGATCAACTGGAGCTCCTTTTTTGCTGCTTGGGGTTTGGCGGGGCGTTATCCGCAGATTTTTGAGGATCCCCGCAAAGGAGAGGAGGCACAGAAGCTCTATGAGGATGCACGCGCCTTGCTGGAGGAGATCGTACACCATCGCTCTATTCATGCGCATGGCGTGGTGGCGTTGTATCCGGCACAGCATGACGGAGACGACCTGTTGTTCTACCCCCAGGGTGTAGCGCAACCGCCGATGCGGTTGCCGATGTTGCGCAGTCAGGATTCGGACAAGCCCCACAACCTCTCGTTGGTAGATTTTGTGGCGCCCCTTCAAAGTGGGGTGATGGATTCGGCCGGTGCCTTTGTGCTAACCGCGGGCGATGGACTGAAGGCGTTGACTGAACGCTTCCGCGCGGAGCATGACGATTACCGTGCGATGCTGGCCAAACTCTTGGCCGATCGGTTGGCCGAGGCCTTTGCGGAGGTGTTGCATCGCTATGTACGGGTTGAGATGTGGGGTTATGAGCAACCGGATGCGTTGTCGGTGGAGGCGGCTCTTGCGGGGCGTTATCAAGGCATTCGTCCGGCCATCGGGTACCCTTCGGCGCCCGACCATTCGTTGAAGGCCGATCTGTTTTCGTTGCTGCAAGTGCCGGCACAGATGAATATGACCTTGACCAGTTCCTACATGATTCAGCCGGGTGAGTCGGTGTGTGGACTCCTCTTCGGAGCTCCCGCAGCCCATAACTTCTCCGTCGGGAAGATGGATGCCGAGCAGTTGGCCGATTATGCGCGTCGGAGAGCGATGGATGAAGCGAAAATCCGTGTGTTGATCGCGCAGCATCTTCAATAATCATAACGTGCTAACATATTGGGATACAGTGAAAAAAATAGATCGCTGAATCGAGGCGCGTTTATAACAACAGAATCAAAAATTGTTTTCTTATGCATATTACCGAGCTATTTCGTCAGGCGGTCGAGAAGGGGAGTCCTTGTTTTTCGGTTGAATTTCTGCCCCCCCTCAAGGGAGAGGGAACCCAACGTATCTTTGAGGGGCTCGATCCGTTGATCGAGTTTCCACTGGTGAGTGTCAATGTGACCTACCATCGTGAGGATGTCAAGTATGTCGAACGCGAAAACGGTTTGCTGGAGCGGCATACGGTACGTCGACGCCCGGGGACGGTGGGTATTTCGGCAGCGATCAATCATCGTTATGGCATTGAGGTGGTTCCGCACTTGATTTGCGGAGGACAGTCGCGATACGATATTGAGGATGCACTGATCGACCTCGATTTTCTGGGGATTCACAATGTGCTGGCACTGCGGGGCGATAATTTGCGGGGCGAGCACTCCTTCCGCGTTCACCCTTCGGGGCACGGTCATGCCTCGGAGCTGGTGGCTCAGGTGGCTCAGATGAACCAAGGCGTTTTTGTCGACGGCGAGGTGGAGCAGTGTCATAATACCGATTTCTGCATCGGGGTGGCCGGCTATCCGGAGAAACACGCCGAATCTCCAAATATGGAGGAGGATCTGCGGCGACTCAAAGAGAAGATTGATGCCGGAGCGCACTATATCGTCACCCAGATGAGTTTTGATAATCAACGGATTCTGAAATTCATCGAGCGTTGTCGTGCGATCGGTATTCAGGTGCCGATTATCCCGGGGCTGAAACCTTTTGCCACCCAATCGCAGTTGACCATGTTGCCACAGATCTTTCATGTGGATCTTCCTCAGGCCTTGGTCCAGGAGGTGGAGCAGTGTCGCACGAATGCCCAAGTGCGGGAGTTGGGGGTCGAGTGGGCGATTGCGCAGGGACGCGAATTGATGGCTGCCGGTGTGCCGATGTTGCATTTTTACACCATGGGCAAAACCGATAATATGGTGAAGATCGCCAAGGCGTTGTTTTAAGCACCCCGTGCGATTGATACGTGAGGTACGACGCGCTGGATCCTTCGGGAGAAACGGATTCGAGGAGTGAAGGCAAAAGAATAAGGAAGAAGACAGAGAAGCGTATAAACGATGAACTACAAAGAGATTCAACAGCAGGCGGCCGCCCTGTTTGCACAAACGGCAACCGATCGGCGTAACATTCATTCTCATCCTGAACTTTCGTTTCAGGAGCATCAGACGTCGCAGTATATTGCTGAGCGACTTGAGGCCGAGGGAATCGCCTATCGGCCGATTGCCGGCACGGGTATTCTGGCGAAGATTGAGGGGGGCGGCGATCTGCGTCGATGTGTGGTGTTGCGTGCCGATATGGATGCGTTGCCCATCGAGGAGGAGAACGCCTTATCCTATCGCTCGTGCAATGAGGGGGTGATGCATGCGTGCGGACACGATATGCACACGGCCTGCCTCTTGGGCGCTTTGACCCTGCTCCATCGCCATCGCAATGAGATTCAGGGAACGCTCTTCGGCCTCTTTCAGCCCGGAGAGGAGGTGGCTCCCGGAGGAGCCTCCAAGGTGATGGCCGAGGATCCGTTTCGCGATTATCATGTGGTGGCCTTTGTGGGTGAGCATGTGGGGCCCGAACTTCCGGCCGGGTGTTTCGGGTTTCGGGCGGGACAATACATGGCCTCCAGTGACGAACTACACC
>JAQUZZ010000118.1 GCA_028691095.1 Alistipes sp.
GGAACATCAACAGAATCCCTAACGGGTGTAAAAAAGAGACTGAAAGCAATAAAGAATTGAAAAGTGATGAATAGAGTGTTTCGTTCGATGTGGACGCTGTTGCTGGGCGTCGTGGTGCTAAGTTCCTGCGCCAAACAACCCAAAGAAGATGCCGGTGAGATATGGCAAATGGCGTTCGATGAATGGATGACGTTGTATGGCGACGGAGCCGAGAAACAGGCTTCGGGAATCTATATCAAGAAGCTGAAGACGGTCTCGGGCGTGGTGAACCCTCCACGAGACGGCGATTGGGTGCGCATCAACTACACGGGACGCGTCATGACCAACGGTAACATCTTTGTGACCCGCGATAGTTTGACCGCACAGTTGCAGGGAACTTTTGAGTACTATACGCATTATGTGCCTCAATTTGTAGCGTTTGATCGTGGCGAAGAGAGTAAAATGTTGGATGGAGTCTATGAAGCACTCTCGATGATGAATCAGGGTGAGGTTGCGCGGGTCTATATTCCCTATACCTTGGCCTTCGGTTCGGATGTTGCTTATTTTGATTCGGGGTATGAGGGACAGATTGCTACGGTGGTAGCCAATACACCGATTATTATGGATTTGGAGTTGGTGGAGGTGGTGCGCGAGCCGTTGACGCGTGAGATTGAGACGGTGCAGCAGTATGCCTACGAGAAGTGGGGTAAGACGGTGGATGACACCATAGCTCCGAATGTCTATCGTCGCTCCTTGCGTCTGGGCAAAGAGACGGGAACCGTGAAGTCGGATACCTTGGTGAGCGTCTATTATGTAGGGCGTTTCTTGGATGGTTTTGTCTTTGACACCAATATTGAAGATACGGCTCGAAAATATAACATCTACTCCTCCTCTAAGAATTACGATTCGATCACCGTGAATACGAGTGGTTCCGATACGACCTATGTCAAGGGTTTCTACAAAGGAATTGTAGGTATGAAATTCGGAGAGACGGCACAAACACTCTTCCCCTCTACGTATGGCTATGGGACAGAGACGCAGGATAAGTCGGGCACAACTTGGATTCAGCCCTATTCGCCCTTGATCTTTACCATTATGGTGGTTCCGCCCAATGGAGACGGTACAACCTATCATCCTTATAGTGTCAAGGGATTCCAAGCACAGACGCAGATGGAGCAGGATATTTGGGTGAGAGGTTATGTTGTAGGAGCCGTGGAGGGGAGCAGTGTAGAGAGTGGCGCAGTGTATGGCGATACGGTGAAGGTGAAGACCAATATTCTGATTGCCGATACGCGAACGGCTGCCGAAGCCTCCAAGGTGATTGCCGTCGAGTTGCCGGAAGGCGTGTTGCGCGACAAGTTGAACTTGGTGGATAATGCCTTGACCATTTATCGTAAAAAAATCGCATTCCGCGGAAACATGGCCTCTTATTTGGGTCAGACGGGAGTGGTCGATCTGCAACAATATGTGAAGTAAGAGGTGTTGACGCGCGCTTTGCGCAGGCCGAGAGAAACAGAAGCAGGAGGAGCGAAAAGCTCCTCCTGCTTCTGTTTTACGGATTTGAAGCGTAAAGGCATCCTTTCGATTGAGCGGATTCCCATTCGTGAACTACCGCTGAAAATCACCTCCCCCAACGGTATGGGGGAGGATGGGAGGGGGTTGTCGAAGGGAAACAAGGCTTTTGTAAAAAAGCCTTTAACGTGAGTTTCACGGATCTAAAGCGTAAAGGCATCCTTTCGATTGAGCGGATTCCCATTCGTGAAACTCACGTTAAAACCTCTGATTTCGCGGTAAAAGTGAAAATAGTCCTGCAATTTGACCGAATCTGCTCTTTTTTTCATACTTTTGCAAATTGTATTCCACAGGGTGATGGTTACGGCCACACCCCATGTCTGGCGTTTAATTTTTTTGCTGGTAAGAGATGACAATTGATGATTTTGATGTAATGGTGGCTTCGGAGAAACACACTCCGTTTGCCCAAGCTATTTGTGACGAGATGGCCGAATCGGCCAAAGCTCGTGGAACAGGTATCGCAAAGCGTACCCCTGAATATGTTGCAGGTAAGATGCGGCAAGGTAAGGCCGTAATTGCTTTTCATAAAGATGGAACATGGGCCGGATTTAGCTATATCGAGTCGTGGGGACACGGCGATTATGTGGCGAATTCGGGATTGATTATCAATCCTATATTCCGAAAATTGGGGTTAGCCAAAGCCATCAAAACCAAGACCTTCTTCCTTTCGCTCAAGATGTTCAAGGGAGCTAAGTTGTTTGGTCTGACCACCGGTATGGCTGTGATGAAGATCAACTCCGAACTGGGCTATCGTCCGGTGACCTATACGGAACTGACCGACGACGAACAGTTCTGGAAAGGATGCGAGAGTTGTGTGAACTACCCGATCTTGCAGAGCAAGAACCGGAAAAACTGCCTCTGTACAGCCATGTTGTTCGATCCGGCCCACGACACCGTGCGGGTTCCCATCGAGAAAGAGTTGTTAGAGGAGAGCAAATAGGAAAGAGGGTTTGCCGTTGCGAAGCCGCTGCACCGTAGGTGGGGCAGAGACACCCGCAGAGACAATCATTATACCGAAGGGCTCTGTTTGAAAGTCGTGGCACGAAGTGCTTGCGCATCAACCGATAAACAGGACATACAATCAAACCAAAATAGCAATGAAAAAAGTAGTTTTGGCCTTTAGTGGGGGATTGGATACCTCCTATTGTGCCATCTATCTCTCACGGGAGATGGGACTTGAGGTGCATGCCGCACTGGCAAACACGGGAGGTTTCTCGAACGAGGAGCTTGCAAAAATTGAAAAACGGGCGTATGATCTGGGTGTGAAGAGTTATGTAGCTCTTGATGTGGCTCAGGATTACTACGATCATGCCATCAAGTATATGGTCTTCGGCAATGTACTGAAAAACGGAACCTATCCGATTTCGGTAAGCTCGGAGCGTATTTCGCAGGCTACGGCCATTGCCAAATATGCACGACAGATCGGAGCCGACTACCTCTGTCACGGAAGTACGGGTGCCGGAAACGATCAGGTGCGTTTTGACATGATCTTCGATATTATCGCTCCGGAAATTAAGGTGATTGCCCTGATCCGAGAGAAACGTCTCAGCCGCGAGGAGGAGATCGAGTATCTGCGGAGTCACGGTGTGAATTACGACTTCAAGAAGGCGGAGTATTCGATCAATCAAGGTTTGTGGGGTACTTCGGTGGGTGGCAAAGAGACGCTGACCTCCGGGGAGACCCTTCCCGAAGAGGCCTATCCTTCGCAACTCAAGGAGACCGAACCGCGACGCATTACCCTGACCTTCGAGAAGGGTGAGTTCGTGGGGTTGGATGGCAAACATTTCGACAACCGCATCGAGGCTATTCGGGCTTTGCAGGCTGTGGCTTCACGCTATGCCGTAGGTCGCGGAATGCACGTGGGAGACACCATCATCGGCATCAAAGGTCGCGTCGGTTTCGAGGCTGCCGCTCCGATGGTGATTATCAAGTCGCATCATATGCTCGAAAAGCACACCTTGACCAAATGGCAACTCTTCTGGAAAGATCAGATTGCGGCCTTCTATGGCAACTATCTGCACGAGGGGCAATATTACGATCCGGTGATGCGTGACTTCGAGGCCATGCTGGAGAGCACACAGCGTACCGTCAGCGGCGATGTGTATGTGGATCTCTACCCCTATCGTTTTGTGGTAGTGGGCATCAACAGCAAACACGACTTGATGAGTAGCAAGTTCGGAGCTTATGGCGAGATCATGAGCGACTGGACGAGCGACGATGTGAAGGGCTTCGGTAAAATCTTCGGCAACCAGAATAATATCTATTATAAGGTGAATAAGGAGGCTGAATAGCAAACGCGATTCCGTTTCTATATAATCTCCGGCACCGGCCGTTGAGTGAGGCCTGCCGCCCCAGTCGACGTTGTGTGCCGGAGTTTTTTTTAGGATGCAGCGATTCTGTGGCTTAAGCCGAGGCTTTCGTGGCGGGAGCGGAGTTCCTGAAAGCGGGAATAGCTCCAGCGTGCTATGGATTCGCAACAAACGCATCGGGAAATACCGATGAAAAAGGTTTTTACATAGAAGAGACTCCTATTGCGGTAATCGCAGGGGGTAATAGACGATGGAGAGACGCGTCCGTGGGCAATGAGTTGCAAACCCGAAGGGGCAAGTGCTGCATGGCGATGCGAATTTGCGGATCTCACGCGTTTTTAATCTTTCCGTATGACGGAAATAGAAAAACAAAGCTATGGTAAGAGTTGGAATTGTGGGTGGCGCAGGTTATACGGGCGGTGAAGCGATCCGTATTCTGTTGAATCACCCCGAGGTAGAACTGGTGTTTGTCCACAGCAATAGCAATGGCGGTAATCGCTTGTGCGAAGTGCATGTGGATTTGTTGGGGGAGACCGATATGCGGTTTACCGACACGTTGCGCACCGACGTGGATCTGTTGATGTTGTGTGTGGGGCATGGGGATGCCCGCAAGTTTCTGGAGGCCACGCCGATTCCGCAGTCGGTACGGATCATTGACCTGAGTCAGGATTTCCGTTTGGCTGCGACCTCCTCGATCGGGGAGCGTCAGTTTGTGTACGGCTTGCCGGAGTTGAACCGCGAGAAGATCCGCACGGCGCACAACATTGCCAATCCGGGGTGTTTTGCCACCTGTCTTCAGTTGGGAATGTTGCCGTTGGCTTCGGCCGGTTGGTTGCAGGGCGACGTGCAGGTGACAGCCATCACCGGAAGCACGGGAGCGGGGCAGAAACTGGCTCCGACCTCTCATTTCAGTCAGCGAACCAACAACCTCTCGGTCTACAAAGCCTTTGAACATCAACATCTCAAGGAGATTGGAGAGAGCATCCACACGCTGATGCATTCGTTTGATCATGCGATCAACTTCATCCCCTACCGTGGTGATTTTGCGCGCGGAATCATGGCTTCGATCTATGTCGACTGCGACCGCTCGATCGAGGAGGTGCAACAGCTCTATCAGGACTTCTATGCCGATGCGGCCTTGACCTTTGTGAGCGACCGCACGATCTTCCTCAAACAGGTGATTAACACGGCCAAATGCGTGATTTCGGTGGAGAAACACGGCGACAAACTCTTGGTGATGAGCGCGATCGACAACCTGCTGAAAGGGGCTTCTGGACAGGCGGTGCAGAATCTGAATCTGATGTTCGGTCTCGACGAGCGAGCCGGATTGCATCTGAAACCCGTGGCATTCTAAGCGCAGCGTGCTATTTGTGAGCAATCAATGCCTCCGGATTATCAGGCCTATACGGTGATCCAAGGACTCCATCCTTCTTTTCGGTCACTTACGTAGTTCCAAAATCGTTAGAACCTTCCAGGCATCTCTCAACATCGGGAGTGGGTTTGGGGTTCTGACCCAAAAATCAACCGCACATCGGCCTTTGAGTCGCTGTGCCGAAAAATACGACAATTATGGATATGTTTAAAGTCTATCCTTTGTGGGATATTACCATCGTGAAGGGCGAAGGCGCCTACGTATGGGACGACAAGGGTACGAAATATTTGGATATGTATGGCGGTCATGCCGTGATCTCCATCGGACACACGCATCCTCACTACATCGAGAAGGTAACC
>JAQUZZ010000119.1 GCA_028691095.1 Alistipes sp.
CCGTGTGGTATGCAAACTCGGTGCGCCATCCCCAGCCATGACCCCCGTGCGGATAGATGTGCAATTCGCAGGGGATGCCGTGCTGTTTGAGTGCGGTGTAGTAGCCGATGCTATTGAGGGGCGACACGGCAGGATCGTCGTCGCTTAGGGCGATGAAGGCCGTGGAGGTGTGGTCGGTGATCTGTTTCTCGGCCGAGTAGCGATCAATCATGCGTTGGGTGGTATCGGCCCCCAAGAGGTTGTCGCGCGAGCCGACGTGCGTGATCGGACGTCGAAGCGACACGACCGGATAGATCAGAATCGAGAAGTCGGGACGATCGGTCGAGTCATTGAAGAGCGTCGAGGCCGAGGAGGCCAGGTGACCTCCGGCCGAGAAGCCCATGATGCCCACTTGGTGAGGATCGACGTGCCATGCGGAGGCGTTTTTGCGTACCAGACGCAGGGTGGCCTGTGCATCGCTCAGGGGGATGGAGGCGTGGCCGTTGGGCATTCGATAGCGGAGTACCAGTGCGGTGATGCCGCGGGCGTTCAGCCACTGAGCCACCGCGATACCCTCGTGGGCATAGGCCGTGAAGGCATAGCCTCCGCCGGGGCAGACGACTACGGCCTGTCCGGTTGCCGTCGGTTGGGGAGCTTGAAAGAGCAGATAATCGGCCTCCGTGGTTCCGATCATTCGATCGGGAGTCACCTCGACCTTCTCAGACGATAGCCCGTTGGAGGTGAGTGCTCCCCCCGGATAGAGGGGTTGAGGTGTGGGAAGCGATGCGGTTTGTGCGCCCAGTGTGGCGGCATAGCAAAGGGTGGTGAGCATGAAGAGTAGTTTTTTCATCATAAGTAGGGTCTTACTGCAAACGCAAGGTCTCTTCGGAGGGTCGAAATCGGATTCTGCCAAGGGGTTGCGTTGCAAAGGGTTTCGGTTTGTATAGGGGGTTAGAAAAATTCGGTGCGATAGGTGTAGTGGTTGCGTAGGGCTTCAAATTGCGAGGGGTCGTTGCGCAGAGCCAGACTCTCTTGTTCCAAATCGAAATATTGCGGCATCCGTTGGAGCAACTCCTCCCACGTAAGGTCGAGATTGGCACGCGTAGGTGTCACCTCCGAGGGATACCATTGGGTCAACGGCCAGCCGAAATGGCGACTCAGCGCGCGAACGACAGCGGCGGTTCCGGCCGCCTTGCCTTGTAGCGAGTAGCCGGCGATGTGCGGTGTGCCGTAGGTGCATAGGGCGTGGAGTGTGGGGTCGATGGCCGGTTCGTGATTCCAGGTATCGATGATGGCGTGAGATAGTTTTTGGGCTTGCAGAGCGTGGATGAGAGCCTCATCCTCCACCACTTCGCCCCGTGAGGAGTTGATAAATAGGGATCCCTGACGCATTCTATCAAAAAATCGGGCTCCTGCCATGTGGAACGTGGGGTGGGGGCCTTCGCGGAGCAAGGGCACATGACACGTTACGATGTCGGCTTGCGATAGCAGCTCCTCCTGGGTGACAAAGGCGGCGGCGGACTCCCGCGCCGCACGCGGAGGGTCGCAGCAGAGCACCTTGAATCCGAAGTGCTCTCCGAATAGAGCGACTAACTTCCCGACGTGCCCCACACCGATGACCCCGAGGCATCGCTCTGTGGGGCTCCAGTGATCTCGAAGGGAACACAACGCCAAGGCGGCCATCACATATTGCAGCACCCCGCGGGCGTTGCATCCTGCGGCCGTGACAACCTCGATGCCGTGCGCTGCACAGTAGGTGGAGTCGATGTGGTCATATCCGATGGTGGCGGTGGCGATTAGGCGCACCGGTGTACCCTCCAGCATGGCGGCATCGCATCGGGTGCGGGTGCGGACAATCAGTGCATCGGCCTTGCGGAGGTCGTCGTGGGTGATGGCACTCCCTTGGAGGTAGTCCACGGTGGCATAGGGTTCGAGGGTTCCCTGTAAGAAGGGAATGGCGCAGTCGGCGACAATATGGGGTTTTTGAGTCATAATCAACGAGATGAAGTCAGGGTAAATAAATTGGTTCTGAGTGCACATGGCCGGCGGCCTTGGCTATTACAACCCGCGCAGATTCTCCTTTGCGCGAGGGTTGTGTTGAAAGATGGCTCCCACGGTGGGGCAGTGCTCTAATTCGGGACACTCCCCGCAGGTGTTCCATCCTTTTTGGTATACGCATTTGCGAATTTCGCAATAATGGCTGCAATATGCAAATTTCACCCCTTCGGTACGGCATCCTGTGCAATGGATGGTGTCGGCCGTAATCTCGGGTGCGTGATTCATGGCACTCCATTTTTGGGCGACCTGCTCTTTGAGGGTCTGATTGTGGGTGAGGGTGGCGATGCGTGCTTCGCAACCTTCGCAATCTAATCCGCAACAGGCAATGAGTGGATTCTTCATAAGCGGGAAGGGTTTTGAAATCGTGGGGTTCGTCTGCCGCAAACGCGGAGGGCAACACCGTCTACAAAGATAGTCAGGGTTTGCTAAAGTTGGTCGAAAAAGGGAAGAAGAAAAACAAAGCCCTCCGCGTGAGTGCGTAGGGCTTCGGGGTGACTGCTTTCAAGTCCTCGATCACTCGATCGCATCGAGCGACAGACACTGCATGGAGCCCCAGTCGAGCGATGCGACCTCCTTGCGTTGGGTGCGTCCATCGCCCACCACCACCAAAATCATCTGCTCAAAGTCGAGGTGTCGTTGAATCGTCTCCTTGGCTTGGGCGAGGGTGAAGGTGTCGAGCTGTGCGGCTCGTTGTTGCAGGTAGTCGGCGGGAAGGCCGTAGAGGGCGATGGCGCGTAGCATATTGAGTCGCGAGAGCGGACTCTCCAGCGATCCGTACATGGTGCGCCGCATCCCCTCCCGCGAGGTTTCGAGTGCCGAGGCGTGGTATTGTGCCGGATAGCAGGTGAGAATTTCTCGAAAGAGTTGCAGCGATTCGCGTGTGACGGTAGCCTGAACGCTTGCCCACGCCTGAAAGGTGTTGATCCAGTTGTTCTGGCCGAATCCGGAGTAGGCTCCGTAGGTGTATCCGTGTTTGAGGCGCAGCTCCTCGAAGAGCAGGCTTCCGGAGGAGTCGCCGAGGTGGTCGTTGACGATCAGAGCCGGATAGGCCGACGGATCGGAGGCTGCCATGGCTTTCGATCCGAACAGAAGGTAGGATTGACGCGCTTCGGGATAATCGACAAAGTAGCATCGATGCGAGGGCGTGTGGGTGTTCGCGGGCAGGGTTAACGGCGTGTATTCGCGTTGAGCCCAAGCGGTGCAGAGGGGTGTCAATAGGTCGCGCATGGAGGCTGCATCTTCCCCTCCGACGAAACTCATGCGAGCCCGTTGGGGCGCAAGGTGAGCCTGATAGTAGCCTTGCAGATCCTCTAATGTAATCGCGTTGACCGTGGAGAGGGTTCCAGCGGCCGGAAACGAGAGGATGCTGTCGGATCCGAACAACGCTCGATTGAGAAGATCCGAAGCAATGGAGCGGGGGTCGATGCGACGTTGCCGCAGGTCATCGAGGGTGCGCTCCTTGAGTACGGCGAAACGTTGCGCATCCCAACGCGGTTCGGTGATCATCTCCCCGACCAGTGCCATCACCTCTTTCAGGTTGCGGGTCAAGACGGTACACGAGAGGCTCAGCGACTCCCGTCCTCCGTTGAGGTTGATCTGGGCGCCCAGACGTCCTAACTCCTCCTCCAAGGCTTCGGGAGTGCGACGTGCCGTTCCCTCCATCAACAGCTGAGCCAACAGGTTGGCCACCCCGACCTTGTGGATCGGATCGGCCACCATGCCGTCGGCCAGCTCGATGGAGAAGTAGGAGAGGGGCAACTCCTCATAGGCAATTCCCTGCACTTGCATTCCGTTCGCTAAGGTCAGGCTCCAGATTGGTGGAACCTTCAGTTGCGGGGTGTTGGCCATGAGCGCGGGTTCGCGGGTGCGATCCCAGCGCGTGGGCGTCAACTCATAGGGGTCGTCGATGATCTCCCCCGCTGTCGCGTTCATCGTCTGTTCGGTGATCGGTTCGCGCGGAGGGAAAATCAGCTCGGAGTCACTCACCGCCAGCTCCGCAGCTCCTTGCGGAAAGATGCTCTCACACAGGTAGGGCTTGTGCTGAAGGTATTGGGTGTAGACCCGTCGGATCTCCTCCCGTGTAACTTGACGGTAGGACTCGATCTCCCGTAACGAACAGTCGGGGAGTCCCCCGAAGACATTGTCGCGTGCCAAAGCCTGAGCCTTCCCGTTGGTGGTGGTCAGGCGAGAGTAGGTGCGCATCTGCTCCATTGCCACATAGCGTTCCAGATCTTCGGGTTGCAGCTCCATCTGCTCGAAACGGGTGAAAGCCTCCTCGATGGCGGCCTCCACCTCATCCAGATGAACTCCAGGATAGGGCTTGATCTCCAGCACCAGTACACCGGCGAGTTCCAGTTGGTAATGGAAAAAATCGACCTCCGGAGCCAACCCGCGCTCCTCGACCACGACCTTGTAGAGGGGTGATTTCTTGTCGGCCGCCAAGAGGTTGGTTAGAAAGTCGAGCGCGTATCCATCGGGGTGGTACATCTCAACCCCCGGATAGGCGCGGAGTAACATCGGAGCATCGCAGAACCCATCTTCATAGCTGATGCGACGTGGGGCCTGCAACCGGATCGGTTGGATCGGGGGCGGCGTGGGGCGAGGCCGTGACGGAATCTCTCCGAAGTAGTGTTCGATCAGCGGACGAATCTGCTCCGGATCGAAGTCTCCGGCAAGGGCCAAGGTGGCGTTGTTGGGGGTGTAATAGCGATCATAGAAGGCCTGCACCTCCTCGACGGTGGCACTTCGCAGATCTTCAATCTCCCCGATCACCGTCCAACTATACGGATGGCCTTGCGGAAAGAGATGTTTGAACATCAGGTCGAAGGCAAGCCCATAGGGCACGTTCTCCATTTGCCGCTTCTCGTTCGATACAACGTCGATCTCACGGCGCAATCCTCCCTCGGTCACCGTGTGAATGAAGTATCCCATCCGGTCGGACTCCATCCACAGGATCTTCTCCAGCGCGTCGCGTGGCACGGTTTCGTAGTAGATTGTACCGTCGTTGCTGGTTCCCCCGTTGAAGGTGCCACCCAATTCCTCGATCTTCTGAAAGAAGGCGTTGCGGGGCAGATGTTCCGAACGTTGAAATAACATATGCTCGAAAAAGTGGGCAAAACCCGTTTTCCCGGCTCTCTCGCGATTGCTTCCTACGTGGTATTGGATGGCCACCGAGACCACGGGAGCCGAGGTGTCGCGATGCAACACCACGTCGAGTCCGTTGTCTAACGTATATTTCTCGTAATGAAGAGGCGTATCTGGCGTCGAATTCATAAGTTATGCTGAATTTTGGGTAGCATCGCACCCCAAGGTGCCGCGGAGATTCCGAGGTCTGCTTGTGGACGGCTGCATTTTCCCTATCAAAGGTCGTACAAAAGTAGTAAAAAGGTGGAGGAAACTATGCACCGATGCTGAACCGGTCAAAAAACCCTTTCAGCCCCCCTTCCTAAACGGAGGGGGGGGCGAAGAGGTGTCCGACTTCCCGATTTTTTTGTAAAT
>JAQUZZ010000120.1 GCA_028691095.1 Alistipes sp.
CTCTTGGGTGATCTCCTGTATCAGATTATCGATCAAGACCGAAGTCATCGGATCGAGACCCGAGTTGGGCTCGTCGCAGAAGAGGTATTTGGGGTTGAGCACGATTGCGCGCGCAATCGCCACCCGTTTAATCATTCCGCCGCTCAACTCCGCGGGATAGAGGGTGTTGACGTTGTGCAGATTGACCCGTTTGAGACAGAAGTTGACCCGTTCGCGTTTCTCCTCCATGCTTTGGAGGGTAAACAGGTCGAGAGGCAAGCGAACGTTCTCCTCGACATTGGAGGAGTCCAGCAACGCCCCGCCCTGAAAAATCATCCCCACCTCTTTGCGGATCGCTTTGCGTTCGCGAAAGGAGAGGCGGTTGAAGCAGACGTCGTTGTAAAAGATATTGCCGCTGTCGATCGAGTGAAGCCCAACCAAGGATTTGAGCATTACGGTTTTGCCTGAGCCGCTCTGCCCGATGATTAGATTGGTGATTCCGGGAGAAAATTCGGCGGAGATGTCATTGAGAACGACGTGCCCATCGAAGGATTTGACAATATGTTCGGCTCTTATCATGGGGATCGGATGTTTTGTGCAAGGGTGAAATTAGAAAAGACAGGCGGACGTTTAGGTGAGCATCAACTGCGTGAGAATCAGGTTGAAGATCAGAATCACAATGCTGCTGATGACCACGGCGCGTGTGCTGGCTCGTCCGACCTCCAGGGAGTTTCCGTTGGCGTAGTAGCCATAGAAACCGGAGATGGAGGTGATGATGAAGGCGAAGACCGAGGATTTGATCAGTGAGTAGGTGATGTAGAAGGGTTTGAACTGATATTGAATCCCGTCAATATAGGAGTCGGGGTTGACGGCGCCGGTGAGAATGCTGACAAAATAGCCTCCCGCCACACCAATCAACATACTGAGAATGGTGAGAAACGGAAAGAAGAGAACCGTACTGACGATTTTGGGGAGGATCAGGTAGCTGGCGGAGTTGACCCCCATGATCTCCAGCGCGTCGATCTGTTCGGTGATTCGCATGGTACCGATCTCCGAAGCGATATTGGAACCCACCTTTCCGGCCAAGATCAACGCGACGACGGTCGAGCTGAACTCCAGAAGCATGGACTCACGGGCGGCATAGCCGATCAGATGTTTCGGAATGAAGGGGGATTGCAGATTGAGTGCCATCTGAATGGTAATCACCGCCCCCATGAAGACAGAGATGATGGCCACAATGCCGATGGAGTTGAGCCCCAGGGCTTGCGTCTCGGCTAAGATACGTTTCCGATAGATCGCCATCTTTTCGGGCCGAGAGAAGACTTTACTCATCAGCAGAAAGTAGCGACCGATCAGTTCAAACATTTTTTTTATCATACGTGCCGTAAAAGAGCGCACAATGTGCTTTTAGCACAGCGTGCTATTTGTGAGCGATCAGCGGATCTGTGAATTCAAAGCATGCCGTGAGGAACGGGTTTAATCACTCTTGAGGGTTACTTCACCTCTTCGTAATCCACGTAATCTCCTACGTTTTTGTTGATCTTTTTCGCCTGAGTTTGTGCTTTCTGCACCGTTATGTCGCCCTCCGCCTGCGTACGTGGGCGTTCGCGACTTCCGCGGACTCCCCAAGAGAATCCACCCGAAGGATCAAGCCCCATTTCGCGCTGTTTTTTTCGAATCCAATAGGAGAATAGGATGCGACCCAACAACCCGGTGAGGTAGATGATCACAAAGATAGAGAGCAAAACCGTTAGTATCATAATCTTATCTTCCTAAACCGAACGATCGAGTTCCAAGGGCGCATCAATGCCTGTCCATCGCACGGAGTGTACAAAAGTAATATTTAAAATCGGGATTTGGAACCCACCTCCCTCTTTTCCATAAAGGAGTACGAAGATCGAGGCATATTTATTGCGGTTTCACCGGAGGTTTTATATCTTTGCAAGACGGATGCCGAAGTGGAGCTATCCTATGGAAGTGTCGCGTGGAATCTCTCCCGAGGGGAGCGAGGAGGACGCAGACTTCGGGGAAAGACCATGTACGCGTAAAAACAAATCTTTCTATGGAACTTTCAAATCTGACCGCCATATCGCCGATCGACGGCCGTTATCGCGATAAATGCGAAGTGTTGGCTGATTATTTTTCTGAATTTGCCTTGATCCGCTATCGCGTAATGGTCGAAGTGGAGTATTTCATCGCGCTGTGTGAGTTGCCGCTACCCCAACTCTCCGATGTGGATCCGAAGATCTTCGAGCCGCTGCGTGATCTCTATCGTGACTTTACCATGGCCGATGCCCTGCGCGTGAAGGAGATCGAGAAGACGACCAATCATGATGTCAAGGCGGTAGAGTATCTGGTCAAAGGAAAACTGGAGTCGCTGGGACTCACCTCACACAAAGAGTTTGTCCATTTCGGATTGACCTCTCAGGATATTAACAATACGGCGATTCCCTCGACTTTGCGTGATGCGGCCAATGATGTCTACTATCCCTTATTGGAACAGTTGGTGGCTCGTTTGACGGCACTCTCCAAGGAGTGGGAGGGGATTCCGTTGCTGGCACACACCCACGGACAACCGGCTTCGCCTACCAAATTGGGCAAGGAGATTCGGGTGTTTGTGGAGCGACTGAACAAACAGATGGTGCTCTCGCGCGCCATTCCTTCACCGGCGAAATTCGGAGGGGCAACGGGCAATTTCAACGCGCACGTGGCAGCCTATCCGTCGATTGACTGGGTGAAATTTGCCAACCACTTTGTGAACGACGTGCTCCATCTGGAGCGTTCGCAGGTGACCACCCAGATCGAACACTACGACAACATTGCCGCAATCTTCGACAGTTTCAAGCGCATCAATACGATTTTGCTCGACTTCTGTCGCGATATGTGGACGTACATCTCCATGGAGTACTTCAAACAACGGATCAAAGCGGGAGAGGTAGGCTCTTCGGCCATGCCGCACAAGGTCAATCCGATTGACTTTGAGAACGCCGAGGGTAACTTGGGCGTCGCCAATGCCGTCTTTGAGCATCTCTCCTCCAAACTTCCGATCTCCCGTATGCAACGAGATCTGACCGACTCTACGGTGTTGCGTAATATCGGGGTTCCGATGGCGCATACGGTTGTGGCGTTCAAGTCGATTCTCAAGGGAATGGACAAATTGATTATCAATCTGGATGCCATCAATAGCGATTTGGAGGGCAACTGGGCTGTGGTGGCCGAAGGAATTCAGACCATTCTGCGCCGTGAGGCCTACCCCAATCCCTATGAGGCGCTCAAGGCACTCACCCGTACCAACAAACCCATTACCAAATCCGATATTAAAGAGTTTATCGAGAGCTTGGATGTTTCGGAGCGTGTCAAGAAGGAGCTTCGAGCGTTGTCTCCCCAAACCTACACCGGAGTGTGTAACTATTAATCCCCTCTGAGGATGCGGAGCCTGTTCTCTCTGGTGTTAGGGAGAGAGAAGGCGCGTCTTTGCACGAAGCGACCGATTCGAGCGATCGGGGTGTGTGGAGGCGACGAAAAGCGTCTTGATCGGTGGAGGAATGCAACGTACAGGTGTTTTTCACGATTTGCTAAAAATAAAAGCTATGAAAAAGTACAAATGTCAGGTGTGCGGATATATCTATGATCCGGCAGTCGGAGATCCCGACAATGGAGTTGCTCCAGGAACAGCGTTTGCCGATCTTCCCGAGGATTGGGTTTGCCCGCTCTGTCAGGAGGGGAAAGAGGTTTTTGAAGAGATTGCCGAATAATAAGCGATCCACGGATCGACGAAGAGGGAGAGCGATCTCCCTCTTGTTTGTTTACCCCTCCCGATTCTCCCCCATGTCGTTGGGGTAGGCGTGTTGGGACGGAAACCTAAAATCACCCGCGTTACAGATGGTTGTAGCGCGGGTGAACTTGTAAAGAAGAGACGGATTAACGGAAGAAAGACGTCAACGAAGCGAAGGCGAACCCCGATAAAAGATAAGACCTCCCCTATCCGTAGGGGAGGTCTTAGGGAAATCGGACTTACGTCGATTAGACCGTTTGGAAACTCTCTAAAGAGGCGCGCTGTGCGTCGTCTCTACAAAGGGAGGTATATCCGTTACTTCAGCAGCGATTTCGGATCCAGATTGGTCGCCTCAATATCTTTGAAATATTTGTAGGTCCCCACTTTCAATTCGTCGGTTGCATCCTCATCGCAGACAATGATGCCTTTGGGGTGAATCTGCAATGCACTGATGGTCCATTGATGGTTGTAGGAGCCCTCGACTCCGGCAGCCAAGGCGCGTGCTTTGTTGTGTCCCATGGTGAGAATCAGGACCTCACGTGCCCCCATGACCGTGCCGACTCCCACGGTCAGTGCCGTTTTGGGAACCAAGTTGAGGTCGTAGTTGAAGAAACGGGAGTTAGCGATGATCGTATCCTTGGTGAGGGATTTCACCCGCGTCCGGGAGTTCAGAGAGGAGAACGGCTCGTTGAAGGCCAAGTGACCGTCGGCGCCGATACCTCCCATAAACAGGTCGATGCCACCCGATTGGGCGATGCGAGCCTCATAAGAGGCGCATTCGGCCTCCAGGTCGGGCGCGTTGCCGTTCAGGATATTTACATTCTCCGGTTTGATGTCGATGTGGCTGAAGAAGTTGTTCCACATGAAGGAGTGGTAGCTCTCCGGATGATCTTTCGGAATCCCGACGTACTCATCCATGTTGAAGGTGCGAACGTTGGCAAACGACACCTTGCCGGCTTTGCAATACTCGATCAGTGCCTTGTAGGTGCCCAGCGGTGTGGAGCCGGTCGGAAGCCCTAAAACAAAGGGGCGATTCTCTTTGTGCGCGTTGATGCGTTGCATGATATAGGCAGCAGCCCATGCGGAGACCTGCTCGCCGTTCGGTTCGATGATAACTCTCATACTGAAAATTTTTTAATGAATGAATTGGTGTGGAATCGAAGAAAACCGGACAAAGAGTCCCCCTCCCGGGAGGTGAGACTCTCTTTGCGGGGCTGACCTATAATTTATTGAGGTCGAAACGAACAAAAACCTCAATCGCTTGATATTCGGCCATGCCCAATTTGTCGTACAATTTTGCCGTATTCTGGGTTCGCTCCTCGGCACGTTGCCAAAATTCGCGTTTGTCCTCGCCCGGGAACGGCATGATGTCTTTCTGCGAGAGGTGACGATAGATGGCATGGCGTTTCTGAACCACTTCGTCGGGACTCAAAGGTACGGCCATGTCGACCATATCGAGATCCCACTCCTGCCAAGCTCCGCGGTAGAGCCAGAAACGACACGCTTTGACCCATGATTCGTTTTTCAGGGTGTTCAATGCCTCCAGTACGGCTTCGATGCAGACACGGTGGGTGCCGTGGGGGTCGGAGAGGTCACCGGCAGCATAGATCTGGTCGGGCTGGATCTGTTGCAATAGTTTGATAACCCGTTGAATATCATTCTGTCCGAGCATTCCCTTCTTGACTCCGCCCGTCTCATAGAAGGGGAGGTTGAGGAAGTGGACGTTGGTCTGGTCGTCCAG
>JAQUZZ010000121.1 GCA_028691095.1 Alistipes sp.
GTATCGGAGCAAACGAGATCGGAGCCATCGAGCAGAAGTTTGTGATGAAGAACCTGAGTGCCGATCCTGCGACGGCCACTCCGGAGAAGCCCGCGACGGCTGCGTCGAGTGCAAAACCCGCTGGCAAGCAGGTCGCCAATCTGATTTATAACGCTTATTTCAAAGAGAACCTCGCCCCGGAGGATTACAAAGCCCTGCGTCAGGCACAGGAGTGGGAGCGCATTGTGCCCTCTCTGTTGCAACTTTATAGTGCCAATTATCAACGACTCGACTCCTTGTCACGCATCTATGACACCACGGCTCAGCGATCGTTGGCAGAGGAGTGTTACGAGAAGCTCGGTACCTTGCAGCGACTCAATGGCGCGTTAGACGACTCCATCGGTCATGTGTGGAGTGCAATTTTTGACAGCAAGAGTTTCGCCTACAACTATTTGTTGGATAAGATGGGGAAGAGCGATCGTTTGAAACAATTCGAGGAGCAATTCCGCACGACGCGGCAACATATCGCGGAAAAGAGCGATAGTGTGGTCTCGCTGAATGTCTACGGCTATCCGGCCAACAAAGCGTTGGTGCTGGGCTATGAGCAGACTTTGGCCACGGAGTTGGGGTATGCGGCAGCTCAGGATTCGTTGAAAAAGCAGATTGCAGCGGTGCGTCAGTTGCATTACGACCTTCCGGCACTCAACATTGAGGAGCGGAATTTTATTGTTTATGGAGATATCGTCCGCAATACGGGCGTGAAATACGGTGCATCGAACCCGATTCCCGAATTGGAGGTGTGTCGTCAGGGTACGGTCTATCGCGTGATGGTGGGCTCTTTTACCCAGAAACAGGCGGTTTCCATCTTCCGCGGGGTCTCTCCGCTCTGTTATGAGAAGGGAGAGGACGGACGCTATCGCTACTATGCAGGAGCCTATCACGAAGAGTCACAGGTACAAGATGCCGTGGAGCAAATGCGAGGCTACGGCTTCCGCAAACCCGAAGCGGTGGTGTGGCGAAACGGAATTTTTGAGAAGCTGGGGGATGGGGATGCAGAGAGCAGTGAGAGCGGGCCGCTCTATCGTGTGGAGATCAGTGGGCAGGGCGAGAACATCAACCCCGACCTCAAAGCCCTCACCGCACAACAGGCGGCTGAGAAGGAGTTGACGCGTGTGGCCGATGCAGAGGGGAATTACCTCTATTCGATCGGTAACTTCTCTTCTCGACAAAGCGCCGAAGAGCTGGCCACAGCACTCAATGCGGTGATCGAAGGGTGTGCCTTGGTGCGTGAGTTGCCTCGGGAATAGCGGTTTGTTTTGCGAAAGGATCGAGGGTAGGCTTTCGGTCGAAGGTGGCTATTGAGGCGGCATAGGATTGCCGTACTTGACTATTTTCCTTATTCTTATTTGACAGTTTCCCTCGAAGTCATGCCGTTCCATGCGTGACGACGCAGGACGCGTTCTCTCTATTTACGATCCATTCCCCGTTGATTTACAAGGTGTTTTAGCACGAAAACTCTAACCACATAAAACTATAACCTATGAGCAACAAATTATCTGTCATTTTAGGAAACCTGGGGAACACCTGCGATCGTTTCTGTAAGAGTTACAAGAACAATCCCTCTACCCTGGAGATGTTGGATCAGGCCGTGAAGATTCCCTATGTCGAAGGAATCGAGTTGGTCGGGACGTGGGATATTAGTCCCTCCAATGTCAAGGAGATGAAAAAACGCTTCGAGGATTATGGGGTGACCTGTGTTTCGGTCATTCCGGACGTCTTCGGTGACAAGGAGTTCTCGAAAGGAACCCTTACCAGCACCCAGCCTGCCATCCGCAAAAAGGCATTGGACTACCTGCGTCAGATGAGCGAGGTGGCACTGGAAATGAATTGTGGCATCCTGAATATGTGGATGGCACAGGACGGCTATGACTATCTGTTGACCACCGATTACGACCAGGAGCGCGAGTGGCTGCGCGAGGGGACGGCAGCGTTGGCCAAGGAGTTCCCGACGCTGAAATTTGCGCTGGAGTATAAACCCAAGGAGCCGCGGAACTTCTCCTATCATGCCCGCATGAGCGACACCCTGTTGGCGGCACTGGAGACCGGATGCCCGAATGTAGGCGTCACGATTGACACCGGACACGGTTTTGTAGCGGGAGAGAACATTGCCGAGGCGGTCGTGCTGGCCAAACGTGCTGGGGATCGCTTGTTCCACATGCACTTCAATGACAATCACGGAGCTTGGGACGATGACATGATCGTGGCCAGCGTCCATAGCACCATCTACATCGATCTGATGTATTGGCTCAAGAAGACCGGCTATCAGGGCTGGTTGTCGATGGATCAGTATCCCTATCGCGAGAATGCGGTGGATGCCATCACCGAGAGCATCATGTGGGTCAAACGTTTTGCGGAGATCGTGGACGAAAACTTCAACGAGATCGAAGGATTGGTGAAACTCAACGATGCGGTAGCAACGTCGCGTTTCATGCGCAAGATCCTCTTTGCAAAATAGAAACTTCGCGGTACTTCGCGCGGATCGAGACCGCAATCCTCCCACAGGACACGTTTGCACGTCGATCCGTACAACTTCCGTGAAAGGCTCTCTCCCAGAGCCTACGGCGTTTCGATAATCCCTTTTCCTCTTTTCCTAACCTCCTCCACACTGTTGGGGGAGGTTGGGATTATTTGAGTAGCTGTTTTGATTTGGTAACCCATTAAAACAGCTTTTGCGTGTTTCACGAAGGGGGAAACGCACGTTACGTCATACACGCATCGATCATCGGGCATAGACCGTGATGAAATCGTGCGATCATTCTTTTGGATTCCTTACTTTGAATTGATGATGAAACAGAACCTATACTTCTGGAGTTTGAGTTTGATGATGGGGATCATCAGCTTGACCGCCTCCGGCAAACAGAGTCCCACAACCGCACCGCCCACCACGGTGACAGGATTGCGGTGTGAGTACGCGGTCAATCCCATCGGCATGGATATAGCCGACCCACAGTTGAGTTGGAGGTTGGAGTCTTCCGCACGCGATGTGCGTCAGACGGCCTACCAGATTGTTGTAACGCGGGCTGCTGAGGACGGTTCGACCGAGGAGGTGTGGAACACCGGTAAGGTGACGTCACCTCTGGCCACCGCAATACCCTATGCCGGAGCGGCCTTGGAGAGCCGAGGCCACTACGACTGGAGGGTGAAGGTGTGGACCAACGACGGTGCGGAGAGTGCATGGTCGGAGTCGGCATTCTTCGAGATGGCCTTGATGAAGGAGTCGGATTGGTTGCATGAATGGATTGCGTATGCCCCGGGCAATCCGGGACGGATCATCTACTTCAAGGGCACCTTCTGTCCGCCCCAAGCGGTAAGTCGCGCGCGGCTCTACCTCTCGGGGATCGGATATAATGAGATGACGATCAATGGACGCAAGGTCGGAGATCATGTGCTGGATCCCGTGCAGAGCAATTACAGCAAACGGATCTACTACTCGACCTATGATGTGACCGAGTACTTGGGCAAGGAGAATGTGCTGTTGGTGGCTGTGGCTCCGGGGTGGTATGGAATGCCTCGTTTGCGGATGCAGATGGAGGTGACCTGCACCGATGGCTCGAAACATATCCTCACGGCCGGACACCTGAGGGCTGTGGCCACAGGGCCTACCATGTATTCGACGATTTTTGATGGAGAGATCTATGACGCGCGGTTGGAGAGTGAGGCGCTCCATCAACCCTATGTTCCTTCCGGACTCATGGATCGTGTGTGGGGATTGGCGCATAATGCCGACTCACCGGGGGGACACATGGTTTCGCAGAAGTGCGAACCGATCAAAGTGGTGGATTCGTTGATTCCTCAGAAGATCACCGAGCCGCAAGCGGGGGTATATGTATTCGATACCGAGCAGAACTTGGCCGGGTGGGCTCAGATTCAGGTGCAAGGAAAACGGGGCGACACCCTCCGTTTGCGCTTTGCCGAGACGCTCTATGCGAATGGATTGGTCAATCAGGAGAACCTGCGCAACGCCAAGGCCATGGATACCTATATCTGTAAGGGTGAGGGCGTCGAGTGTTGGGAGCCACGGTTCACGTATCATGGCTTCCGTTACGTGCAGGTCGAAGGGTTACGCCAGAAACCGCAGGTGGGTATGCTCCGTGTGAAGTGGGTGCGCAATGCGGTGGAACCCACCGGAACCTTCACGTGTAGCAACGAACTATTGAATCGTATTCATCACATGATCGTATCGACCGAGGCCAGCAACCTGCATGGCGTACCGACGGATTGTCCGCAACGCGATGAACGCATGGGATGGTTGAACGATTTGACGGTGCGGATCGAGCAGGCTCTGTACAACTTCGATTTTTCGCGCTTCTATGCGAAATTTTTGGACGATGTCAGCGACACGCAGGATCCCGACGGGACAATCACCTGTGTGGCTCCGTATCGTTTCGGGGCACGTCCGGCCGATCCGGTATCGGCCAGCTACCTGCTGTTGGCTTGGAAGAGCTATGAGTTCTATGGCAATCGCTCGATCTTGCGCGATCATTATGCCGGAATGCGGGCATGGGTCGATTTCTTGGCGTCGCGTACCGAAAACGGCATTGTCAATTACAGTTATTACGGCGATTGGTCGCCTCCCACGGCGTTTGCCATGAGCCCCGAATCGGCCGTCTCGAAGGATACACCGGGGAAATTGATGTCCACGGGATACCTCTATTATTGTGCCTCGATGATTGCGCAGATGGCAGCGGTGCTGGGCAATTCGAGTGATAGCCAAACCTATCGGCAGTTAGCCGATCGCACGGCCGAGGCCTTCAATCGCGAGTGGTGGAACGAGGAGCAGGGTGGATATGCCACCAACAATCAGGCAGCCAATGCCTTTGCACTCTTTCTGGGCGTTGTGAGCGAAGATCGAATTCCCCGTGTGGTGAAGAACCTGGCGGAGGATGTGAAGCGTCACGACAACCACCTGACCACCGGAAATCTCTGTACCAAATATCTCTTGGAGATGTTGACACGCTACGGAGAGAAGGAAACCGCCTATCGTTTGGCAACCCAGACAACCTATCCCAGTGGGGGTTATATGCTGGAGAATGGGGCTACAACCCTCTGGGAACGTTGGGAGTATGCCACGGGCGATGCGATGAATTCGCACAACCATCCCATGATGGGCTCGGTGGATTCGTGGTTCTACAAATACCTTTTGGGAATCATGCCCGATGTGGAGCAGCCGGCCTTTGCCCACTTCACGTTGCAACCCTACGTGGTGGAGGATCTCACCTTCGCACGAGGAACGTATCAGACGGTCAAAGGGGTGATCCGCAGCGATTGGAGCAAGACAAACGGTCAACTGACTTGGCAAGTCTCGATTCCGGCCAATACGACGGCAACGCTCTATGTGCCTACACGCAATTCAGCCTCCCTGCGCGAGAGTGGCCGTTCGGCACGGAAAGCTCCGGGCTTGACCTTCCTGCGTGAAGAGGGGGAGTGGACGCTCTTTGAGGCAGGA
>JAQUZZ010000122.1 GCA_028691095.1 Alistipes sp.
CCGGCCTCCTTGATGCCACTGGTACGGTAGGTCTTCACCCACTCGTCACACGTGTGGTCGAACACCTGAACCTCTTTGGCTCCAGCGGCCAGACACTGTTTCACAATCTCAGCCACCAATTTTGGGTTGGTATTGCCCCCCAACTCCGGCGTCACATCCCATCCGATGTTGGGCTTGATCGCAACCACTGCACCGGCTTTGACAAACTTCTTCATGCCTCCCATCTCGGCAATCGCCTTACGGAACATCACCTCCGGCTCACCCCCCATCACGGCCACCAAGTCAGTTGTAGAGGATCCGGAAACATTTTGTGCCATCAGATCCATGGTGTCCCCAGGTTTAATCACGATACCCGCACCGGTCAAGGCTATCGCCTTCAAAAATTCGCGTCTATTCATTGTGAAATGTATTTTTCGTTCTTTCTTAAGAGTCTGTTCGTCACAGAATCCACGGGAAGCGGAAACAGGCTTCATCGTAGAGTGCATAGTCGGCCGTTCCGTTGACCGCAAACGTGCGCACCACAGCGGCCTCCTTGAGCAGTTCCCGCGCCAGACGGATCGTCGACCCGCTCTTGATGCGGTCGTCCACCAACAAGATGCGTCGCCCCTTCACCTCGAAATCAATCGGAGCCAGCAGGCGCGGTTGATCGTATTTCGGTTTTTGGTTTTCATCGCGCAGATTGATGCGCAACAGTTGCAACTCCAAACCCAAACGCTGATTGAGCAGCGCGGCCGGAATGATTCCTCCGTTGGCAATCGCCACAATCAAGTCAAATTGTTCCGGAATATCGATCGTACGAATCCGCTCCAAACAAGCTTCAAAACTTTTATTATCCATGTTGTTTTTCGATAACCCCGTCCCTTTCCTACACCGTTGGGGGAGGAGTGGATAGGGGATGTTTTACGGATTTTGATCCATAAATGAAAAAAGAAACGTTGGCTCGTAAAATCCGTGAAAATTACGGTATTTGAGAACCTCATCCGTTTTAGTTATCCGACTAAACCAACGATTTGCCGTATCCTTTAAATACGGAGGTTGCGGTTGCAACCACAATTATTTCAAGGCTTTACACTGCTTGTCGGATCACAAAACCTCTTGCAAACAAAGATAGTATTTTTCTTGAATACGGCAATCGGTCAAGTAAAAAATTTATACACGCTTGTCCTGCGCGGTGGGTGCGCGCAACTACGCTTCGATCAGGCCGACCGCATGCCATTGTTGCAGGATCTCCTCCGCATCCTGACGGGCGGTCGCTTCGTCCACCTCATAGTGGGAGGTGAGTAGCTCTACCAGGGTCTCCACCGTAAATTCCTTATCCTCAATCTGCTGCCAGAGATAGGCCGCGGTGGGATTCAGCGAAATCAACTTGTTGAAATCTATCTGCTTCAGGCCTTCGCCCGTTATGACGGTTTGCCCCGCCACATTGCGCAACTTGAATCCTTCTATAATCTTCATATTCTGTGATTTAATGCAAATTTAACGAAAGTATAGCGACGGCTATCTGAGATGATTCATTCTTCGGTAAGCGGCCAACAGATACCTGCGGAGGGGGTATAGCAGTTGCCAAAGTCTGACACAGCACCTTTCGGATAGGGAATCGGTGTCGACGGAGCGACCGTTGCGCTCGATGCGGATTACCTTTCCACAGAGGTCGCTCCGACGGCATTGCTCCCACTCTCGCAGGTTGCCGTCGCCTCTGAGGGTTACCTCGTCGCCGTGGATGCGGAGGATCCGGTGCAACACATAGCGGTCGCCGTTGGGGCGAGCCAGCACCACGTCGTCCCGCCTCCAATGTTCGGAACGGACGAGTACCACGCTATCACGATCCCCGACAATAAAGGGTAACATACTGTTTCCCTTTACCTTCAGTGTGACACTCATGCCCTCAGACAGCATTTGCTCTACTTCGGGCAGTAGCACATGATTGGGTAGGATCAGTCGTTGCATGGCTCCTCCTTTCTGACGGTATCTGCACAAAGGCGTGCTGCTTCCTCATCGGGTCGACACTCCATCAACCAGCAAGGAACCAAGGCAATGAAGTGTTGCAGAGCGCAATCCTTGCCGTCGGAGAGGCTCTGCTCCCACGCCATCCCCGAACTACTGCTCAGCAGCGAAGCATAACTTTCTATCGGATTCTGGCGGCGTATACGATTTTCGGCTCCCTGCTTGAGTCGGATGAATCCACCCACCGGAGCCGACACGTTGCGATAACAGGGGGTCTTGCCACTCCACGGACTGCCATAGAGGATCGGCACGCCATGCACGATCCGAATCACCGGATTGTCGTCGTTCATCAACTTGCTTCCTTCGATATATTTGATCCACAGCGAGCTGTGGGTGCTCTTGCCCGTTCCGCTCTTGCCCATAAAGAGATACCCCTTGCCGTCGCACACGATGGCCGAAGCGTGCATCAATAGGGTGTCGAGCTTTGCCGTGGCGAGCAGATAGCAGATCATCAGGGTGCGGTTGAACGCAAACGCCTGCGCTGCCTCCGAACCCTCCGTCTGCACTGCGGCGGTACGATAGTCGGAGCTCACCCTGAGGCGGGCGTTCACGCCATCGGTGTGCGGGAGGCTGAGGTGAAAAAGATAGTCCCCTTGCGCACCTTTATACACCTCCAATCCCAATGCCTCGGCCTCAGGATCTTTGCGGAGCAATAGGGTGGAAAAGGTATGGAAATCGGTTTGCAGGTCGTCTTCCACCCTCAATGTGAAAATCTTCTCCTTTTCATCGCACGCTTGCGTCTCGAAAGGAGCATAATTGCCGAGATGGTTCCACAGCGCAGAGGTTGCATCCATCTGCACACTGAAGTTATGACCAGCCACACGGTAGGTTTGCGTCGTATCCATTTTTTACGGATTGAGAGGGTAAAAAATCGGAATGGTAGCTTTTCGGCCTTTGGGCCAAGCCATGAACCTCTCAGCGGGAGGCTCAATTCCGCATTTTACGTGTAAAAGTACAACAACTCCGTGAAACGGAGGGTGCGAAAACGACAAAATCGTCGTGCAAAATCAAACCCTCGTCTCTTTTTGCAGTCTCTTTTTGCACTTTTGTCCCCAGAAATGGGTTTTCCATTCCCTTATAGTGGAGAGCCTGTCCCGATCATCGAAGGAGGAATACTCGCAAAGAGCGTCCGACATTCCTGGGCGAAACCTTCGTATCGAATGCCATTTTGTTTAACTTTGTACCCTTTGAAATAAAACCGAAATGCTCGACTCCCTCTATTATAACTCCCTGCTGATTGCATGGGCGGTGCTCTTGATTCTATCTTTTGTGCTCTTCGCCGGAAAAGTTCCGCAGACCCAACGCTTTCGGGCGTATAACAAGACACGAAAACTCTTGGCAGTCTCTCTGTTCTTCTGGAGCGTGCAGATTCTCCTGCAATGGATCTTTAATTTTCGAGAAGAGGCTCCGCATATTGCCTCTGCCCTGAATATCACCTGCTACTATCTGGGAGCTATCCTTTTCGGTATGGGGTATACCTCTCTGCTGAACCCGCACTATATCTCTTCGGCACAGACAAGAAGTGATTTCACCAAATGGGGAGCCGTGTGCGTAACGGTGTGGAGTGCAGTGTTGTTCCTTCAGGATACGGCGCGACTTGCCGTGCTGATCGCGGCCGCCCTGTTTTTTCTGGTAGACTCGACGCGCATAGCCCTCCTCTTCTTCCGTACCTACCACAAGGCGGTGCACAACATCGAGAATTACTACTCGGAGAACGTCGAAGCCTTTATTCGTTGGCTCTCCCACAGTGTGTTGGGCATTGTCTTCTTTGGAATGATTGGTGCGGTGATGGCTTTTGCCCCCAAATGGATGGTGGGGCTCTATATGTCGGCAGGAATTGTCATGTTTGTCTACATCTTCATCTCACTTCTCAACTACTCGCTCAACTGCGAGATTGTGGAACAGGCCACCGAAGAGCAGGAGTTAGACCCATCCACAGAAAACGCTACCGATGTGGCCACGCTCTCCAGTGATCAACTCGATGAAAAATTGGCGGAGTGGAGGGCTCACGGAGGCTATTGCCAGCGTGGAGTCACCATCGGTCAGTTGGCCGAGCTGTTCGGCACAAACTGCAACAACCTGTCGGAGTACTTCAATCGCACTTTGCACACTTCGTTTCGCGATTGGATCAACAATATGCGGATGTCGGATGCCAAAAAGATGCTATCCGACGACCCTACCCTCACGATCGACCAAGTGGCCGAACAGACCGGTTTCTCCGGCAAATCCTACTTCTGCACCCTCTTTAAGCAGTATGAGAAGATGACTCCGACCGAGTGGCGCAAGCAGAATCCGCATCCATAGAAATCGACTCCGCTGGAATAACAAAGAAGCTGTTTTGATTTTTGAATGAAAATCAAAACAGCTTCTTGATTCATGGTGAGCCTCAAACGCATTGTTCTTGTTTCTGAGAATCAGAAAAAGGAGGCGTATATTATTGTATGCCTATTGTTTTACAAATTCGACCCTGCGATTCAACGCCATGTTGGAGGGGGTGTCATTGGCTGCAATGGGGTTCGAGGCTCCAGCGCCATCGGTGGTTAGCGCATCGGCCGACACGCCCAATTTCACCAATTCCGCTTTCACCGACGCTGCACGACGTTTCGACAGGTCGAGGTTCACGGCATCGCTTCCGCTATTATCGGTATGTCCCGTGATCTGCACCTTAACCTTTTCCTGTTGAATTACGACAGCAATATCGTGCAACGCTCCATAGGATTCAGGCTTTATCTTGTCGGAATTCAGATCGAAATAGATGCCATAAGAGATGAGTTTGCCCTCCTCGATCAGTTTGCTTCGTGTGTCGGGAGAGGCGGTGGTAACACGCAGATTGGTAAGGAATCCCGTTCCTTGACTCGTGTCCCACAGATCAAACATCAGTCGATTGGGTTTGAAGTCAGCAGGGAGAATGGTGGGCAGATCCATCACTTTCTGTCCAGCATGATAGACCCTCATGCGACGACGTTGCACCCAGACAATCACGTGCTCCGGGGTGTTACGCCCAACAGGTGAGAGTTCCGAACTGCCGTCAATCCACCCGCTTTCGTGATAACATTGGACATACCACCGGTCGTGTGCCATTTGCAATCTGAGTCCCGATAGAGAGGGATCAATGATGCCCGGATCGGAAGTTTCGCCATGATACATTGCAAAAACCACCGCCGAAGGATTGACCTCGTCGCTCGGCACCACAATAAGGTCGAATTCAACAATGTAGTTGTCCGGCAATACGAAGTTCTGGAGGTATTGATACTTTTTATCCACCACGTTCATATGCAGCCACTTCCCCTCAGCAAGGTTTAGCTGCTTCACCTCCCCGCTTCCGTCTGTCGTCCAGTGCGTTGGGAAATCACCTATGGCATCTTGGGAGAAGTCCTCAAATAGTAACACTTGGTCGCCCGGCACAAAATCATATTGCGAAAAGGATTGCAGCGTCGACTGTGTCGGCTGAGGATTCGG
>JAQUZZ010000123.1 GCA_028691095.1 Alistipes sp.
CCTCGGTTCTCCACTTTCAACGAGAAGTTCGCACGCGATTTCCGGGAGCCATGCTCGTAACCGGAGCCATCACCTACCGGCAGTATGCCACCGAACAAGAGGCCAAACAATCGCCCACCTGGCGCTATCGTGACGGAGTGTGGTACGACGCCTTCAACAGCTCGGTCTCGCTCGACTCCTCCGCACGCATCGGCATTCATCACAAATCGAAACTGGTGGTCGGGGTCGAGAAGGTTCCCTACTACTCGTGGATGCGGGAACTCTCTTTTTTGGTGGTCGATTTGGGTGGCATCACCAAGCCCTATGCCACCGACAGCGTGCGTCGGGTCTACGCCACGGCCGCCCGCAACATTCCCGTCGGGGGAGCCATCTGCTATGAGGCCATCTACGGAGAGTATTTCACGGAGTTTGTCCGCAACGGCGCCCAAGTGATGTGCGTCATCTCCAACGACGGCTGGTGGCGCGACACGCCCGGCTACCGCTACCTGTTTGCCTACTCGCGGCTGCGCGCCATCGAGACACGTCGCGCCATCGCTCGCAGTGCCAACACCGGAAAGTCGGGGTTCATCAACGCCCGAGGGGATGAGGGGCAAACCTTAGGTTGGGATCGACGTGGCGTGCTGACCGACACCCTGCACCTGAACACGGCCGAGACCTTCTATACCCGTTACGGCGATCTGTTGGGACGGATCGGGAGTTATGTTTTCATCCTCAGTCTCCTCTATTTCATGGCCTATCGCATCAAACGCAAAAATCATATTGTGGAGTAAGCAGGGAAGATCGCTTCCCCCGTCAATCATTCGCATCATGGATTATTCGCAAACCTTAGATTTTCTATACCACTCGCTTCCGGTCTTCCAACACATCGGAGGGAGTGCCTACAAAGCCGGATTGGAACGCATCGAAGCCTTGGAAGAGGCACTGGGAAATCCCCATCGTCGCTTCCGCAGCATCCACATTGCCGGAACCAACGGCAAAGGATCGGTGTCGCACATGATCGCCTCGGTGCTGCAACACGCCGGTTACCGCACGGGGCTCTTCACCTCCCCCCATCTGAAAGATTTCAGGGAACGCATCCGCATCAACGGCAAGACCATCTCAGAGCAGGAGGTCGTGGAGTTTGTGGAGCACCACCGCGAGGCCATCGAGCGCGTCCAGCCCTCCTTTTTTGAGATCACCACAGCCATCGCCTTCGACGCCTTTGCGCGCCACGAGGTCGACATTGCCGTCGTGGAGGTCGGCATGGGTGGACGCCTCGACTCGACGAATCTCATTCGTCCGCTGGTGAGCGTAATCACCAACATCAGCCTCGACCACACCCAATTTTTGGGCGACACCCTACCCCAGATCGCCGGCGAGAAGGCCGGCATCATCAAACCGGAGACCCCAGTGGTGATCGGAGAGAGCCAACCCGAAACCCAGGTAGTCTTCATCGAACGCGCCAAAGCCCTTCAGTCTCCGATTCTCTTTGCCGATCAGCTCTACCGCATCGTTCGACAAACTGCGCTTCCGACCACCCAACAATTAGAGGTCGAGAGCCGCATGGACGGCACACGGATCGACTTTGTGTGCGACCTACAAGGGGTGTACCAACGCAAGAATCTGCTCACCGCTTTGGCCGCTCTGGATCAACTCAACGGAGCGGACGGGTTACAGATCACGCCCGAGGCGGTGCACCAAGGCATTGCCTCGGCCGCTCACACCACCGGACTCCTTGGGCGTTGGCAAACCTTAGGCTCCCGACCGACAATCCTCTGTGACACAGGACACAACGTCGGCGGATTGACCGAAGTCACGGCACAACTGGCTCGACAAACCTATCAAAAGCTCTATATCGTACTTGGATTTGTGGCCGACAAAGATATTGACCACGTGCTACCGCTCTTTCCCCGTGAGGCCTACTATCTCTTTACGCGTGCAGCCATTCCGCGTGCCTTAGACGAGAAGGAACTCGCACAGCGTGCTGCACGCTTCGGACTACACGGTGAGTGTCAGCCCTCGGTGGCTCAGGCCGTGGAGCGTGCCAAAGCCTTGGCCACACCAGAGGATTGCATCTTTATCGGGGGAAGTACGTTTGTGGTGGCGGAAGTCATCGCATAGTCGCTACCCGCGATGCGTCCAACGGGCATAGAGGCGTTGCAGCCCCTCTTGGGTCTTTCGTCCCAACTGGTCGAGTGTGCGATTCAGATCCTCTGAGAGTTTCAGCCCATACACCGCTCCGCCATACAATCCCGTCACGCAGAGGGTGCGGATCGGCACATCGGTCAGGAAGTTCCCGATCGGCGGGAGCAGGGCTGCCACCCCCAGGGTCGCACCCATCAACCCCGGTACTATCGCATCGCGCCACCGGAACGGGTTGATCCGGAAAAAATGCCATACCGAGATCACACGGATCACATTGTAGGCCACCACCGTGCCCATCGTCGCCAAGGCGGCGCCGTTCATACCCCACCGCGGAATCAACCATCGGTTGGTGCAGATCGTCAACCCCACCAACAGCAAGGAGAAGATAAAGTCGTAACGGTATCGCTTGGAGGTGACCAGAATCGTTCCGTTCAGACCCGAATAGAGATCCATCAGTCGAGCGATACCCAGCATCAGAAAGATGGTTCGCCCTGTGGCATAGGAGCTGGGGATCAACGAGAAGATATTATCCAGATTGACCCAGATCAGCAGAAACAGATAGCACCCCACAATCAGGTTAATCAGCGACACCCGACGCGAAAGTCCTTGCAAGGCCTCCATGTTGCGTTCGCGCCACAGGTTGGCCACCAGCGGGGTTGCCACCTTAATCATGGAGCGTGAGGGAACCAGAATTGCCCCCACCATATAGACCATCGTTACATAGATTCCCCCCTCGGCCAGACCCTTCATGCCGGCCAACATCGCCTGGTCGATGACCGGCACGATATACATCGACGTACCTCCCAGGTATTGCCACAACCCGTAGATCACCGCCACAGAGAGCAAACGTCGCACACGCATCGAGCAGACCGGCTGCAAACGGACTGCCCCAATGGCGGCCGCATAGAGTAGCAGCACCAAGGTCGGCACACAATAGATCAACACATAACCAATCACGAACTGCTCAAAATCGAGCACGCCGAAGGCAAAAAGCGTGATCTCAGCGGTAATCAGCAGTCGCAGCAGCACCTCATTGACAAACGAGGAGGCCACCGTCCGGTAGAGAGCCTGCAACCAAGCCGTAAAGAAATTGAAGAAGAGCATGGCCAATCCCAAAGGAATGAGCCAAAGATAGTAACGCGTCAGCAGCGGAGCCTCACGCGCATAATAATCCATGATGGGAGCCCGAAACAGCAGAAACAGCACCGTGAAGAGCACAAACCCACCACTCACCCCCAAGGTCGTCCAAAAGAAGAACCCGTTGTGGCGTCCGTCGGGTGTGCGGAAAAAGGGAAAGAATCGCACGACGGTGTAGTTGATGCCCAGAGCCGAGAATTGGGCATACATCGTGGCCAAACTCACCAAGATGGTCGCCAACCCCACCTGTTCCTCACTCAGAAAATTGGGGAACAGCAAGATTTTATTGACATAACCCACCACGATCCCCACATAAGAGAGGATCATAATCATGAGACTATCGCGTTTGACCCTCCCCATGTTGTCGAACCGTTTGTTTCCCAATCCGTCTACATCCGCTCAGGCACAGCGATACCCAGCAAGGCCATTGCCGAGGCAATAATCCGTGCTACGGCCTGCGACAAGGTCAGACGCATCACCTTTTTGGCGGCATCCTCCTCTCTGAGGATCGGGAAGTCGTGATAGTAACTGTTGTACCCCTTTGCCAGATCATAGGCATAGGAGGCGATGACCGCGGGGGAGAAATTGGCTCCGGCCTGCGACACCACGCTTGGGAAGTCGGTCAGCATCTTGATTAGTGCCACCTCTTCGCCACTGAGCGTCGCCTGGTGTAGCTCGGTGGCCGGCTGAATCCCCGCTTCTGCGGCTTTGCGCAACACCGATTTGATGCGGGCATGGGTATACTGAATAAAGGGCCCTGTATTACCGTTGAAGTCGATCGACTCGCGCGGATCAAAAAGCATCGTCTTGCGCGGATCGACCTTCAGAATGAAGTATTTCAAGGCTCCAAGCCCCACCATCTGACTGATGGAGGCGGCCTCCTGGGGTGTCGCATCGTCCAGCTTGCCCAACTCCTGCGACATATCGTGTGCCGTGCGCACCATCTCCTCGATCAGGTCATCCGCATCGACCACCGTGCCCTCACGCGACTTCATCTTCCCCTCCGGCAACTCCACCATGCCATAGGAGAGGTGGGTGATGTGTTCAGCCCAGGTGTATCCTAACTTGCCGAGGATCAACTTGAGAACCTGAAAATGGTAGTTCTGCTCATTGCCCACGACGTAGATCATCTCGTCGAGTTGCTCCTCACGAAAACGGGTGAGTGCCGTACCCAGATCCTGGGTCATATAGACGGAGGTGCCGTCGCCCCGCAACAAGAGTTTCTGATCCAATCCGTCTCCCGTCAGGTCGGCCCACACCGAGTTGTCCTCCTTGCGGCAGAAAACCCCTTTCTGTAAGCCCTCCTCGACGATCGACTTGCCCAACAGGTAGGTGTTCGACTCGTAGTAGATCTTGTCGAAACAAACCCCCATCGCCTGATAGGTCTTGTCGAAACCCTCGTAGACCCATCCGTTCATGGTCTGCCACAAGCCGTAGACCTCCGGGTCTTTCGC
Organism: Alistipes sp.; assembly: GCA_028691095.1. Classification (GTDB taxonomy): domain Bacteria; phylum Bacteroidota; class Bacteroidia; order Bacteroidales; family Rikenellaceae; genus Alistipes_A. The sequence continues at coordinate 4,716 of JAQUZZ010000123.1, forward strand.
CTCCCAGCGACGCAACATGGCCTGCGCCTCCTGCATAATCGGAGCCTCATGCTTGGCTTGCTCCTCCTCCACTCCGGAGGCTACCAATTCGTGAATCTGAGCCTTGTAAGCCTTGTCAAAGGCAACGTAGTATTTACCAACCAGATGGTCGCCCTTCATCCCCGAAGAGGCCGGAGTCTCCCCGTTTCCGAACTTCAACCACGCCAGCATCGACTTACAGATATGAATACCGCGGTCGTTGACCAAGTTGGCCTTAATCACCCGATAGCCGTTCGCCTCCATAATCTGAGCGACCGAATAACCGAGGAGGTTGTTGCGGATGTGCCCCAAGTGGAGCGGTTTGTTGGTGTTGGGCGAGGAGTATTCGACCATCACGCTCTTGCCGTTGGGGGCTTTGCGTCCGTAGTGTGGCGAGGCAAGGAGTTCATTGACCTGCTCACTCCAGAACTGTTCGCTCAACGAGAGATTCAGAAAGCCCTTGATGACATTGAAATCCCGAACCTCAGCCATTGCGGCAGTCACGGCTTCACCGATCTGCCGCGCCGTGGCCTCAGGATTTTGGCGACTGAGTTTGAGCAACGGAAACACCACCAAGGTGTAGTCGCCCTCAAATTCGCGGCGCGTTTTCTGAATCTGAATTTGCTCGGGAGTCACCGAACCATACAATCCGGCTACCACCTCCCGTACTCTATCCTGCAAGAAGTGTTCGATATTCATAAAA
>JAQUZZ010000124.1 GCA_028691095.1 Alistipes sp.
AGATTTTCGTCAGTTTACCCAAGCGGTGAAGGGATGCAAAAAGGCCGAAGGGGTCACCGCATGGTTGGTGCCGGGCTCGAAGATGGTGGAGGCGCAGGCTATCGCCGAGGGACTCGACAAGATCTTGGCCGAGGCAGGCTTTGTGTTGCGTCAGCCGGGATGTTCGGCGTGTCTGGCGATGAATGCCGACAAGATTCCGGCCGGAAAATACAGCGTCTCGACCTCCAATCGAAACTTCGAGGGACGTCAAGGCCCCGGAGCTCGGACGATGTTGGCAGGCCCGCTGGTTGCTGCGGCTGCGGCAGTCACCGGTTGCATTACCGATCCGCGCGAACTCTTTGATCTTTAGCAACTGAGGGAGCGGTGATCCGATGAAGGGCAATCTACCGAATGGTCGCCACAGAGGATCTCACCAAGCTCTTTTACCCGATTTCATTTAATTACCCACGGAACGCCTTCCCTGCCGAAGGAGTTCCCGTATAAGCAAGAAAAGCTATGGCAATTCCAAAATTCACAACGTTGACAACGACGGCTTGTCCGCTCGATATAGAGAATGTTGATACCGACCAAATCATTCCGGCGCGCTTTCTGAAGGCCGTGGAACGCAAGGGTTTCGGTGATAACCTGTTTCGCGACTGGCGTTACGACAAGGCCGGCAATCCGGTGGCTTCGTTCCCGCTGAACGACGCCAAATACACGGGCGAGATCTTGGTGGCCGCCAAGAATTTCGGGTGCGGCTCCTCGCGCGAACATGCCGCTTGGGCCATCTTCGACTATGGATTTCGCGTGGTGGTGTCGAGTTTCTTTGCCGACATTTTCCGCAACAATGCGTTGAACAATGGGTTGGTGATGGTGCAGGTGAGCGATGCGTTCTTGGGCAAGGTCTTTGCCGCCATCGCCGCAGATCCCAAGGCTCGGTTTGAGGTCGATTTGCAGCAACAAACCTTTACCATTTGTGCAACGGGAGAGAAGAGCTCGTTCGCCATCGACGGCTACAAGAAAGAGTGTCTGTTGAACGGCTATGATGACGTAGATTACCTGCGTAGCATTGCCCCCGAAATCGAACATTTCGAGCAGACACGCACGCATTAAACACCGCGTGCTATTTATTAGCAATCTACCCATCGGTATATCCATATACCATGACCCAAGGGCTCAATCACGCTTTGGGATTACTTAGGAGAAACTTTTTATGATACAACAAGTAGAGATACTCGATACAACCTTGCGCGACGGCGAACAGACCTCTGGGGTCTCGTTTGCGGTGCGTGAAAAGTTGAGCCTGGCCCGCTTGCTGTTGGAGGAGTTGCGCGTCAATCGCATTGAGGTGGCTTCGGCTCGTGTGTCGGAGGGGGAGTTTGAGGCCGTGCGCCGGATTGCCCAGTGGGCTACGGAGCGGTCGCATATTGATCAGGTAGAAGTACTCGGATTTGTCGATCGAGGAATCTCGCTGAAGTGGATTGCCGACACGGGGTGTCGGGTGATCAACCTGCTGACCAAGGGGTCGCTGCGACACTGTGAGTTGCAACTGCGCAAAACGCCCGAACAACACATTGCGGATATTCGCGAGGAGATAGCACGAGCCCAAGCGATGGGCATTGCGGTGAATCTCTACCTTGAGGATTGGTCGAACGGGATGCGTTTCTCACCGGACTATGTCTTTGCGATGGTGGACGCACTCCGCAGCGAACCGATTCGCCGATTTATGATTCCCGATACGCTTGGGGTGCTCGATCCCGATCAGTGTTACGCCTTCTGCCGTCAGATGGTGGAGCGTTACCCTGAGTTGCACTTCGATTTTCACGCCCACAATGACTATGATCTGGCCGTTGCCAATGTGATGGCTGCCGTCAAAGCGGGGGTGCAAGGCGTGCACACCACGGTCAACGGATTGGGCGAACGTGCCGGAAATGCACCGCTCTCCAGCGTTGTGGCCGTGCTGAACGACCACCTGAAGGTGAAAAACTCCATCGACGAGAAGAACATCAACCATGTCAGTCGCATGGTGGAGACCTATACGGGCATCCACATTCCGACGAATGAACCGGTGGTGGGCGAGAACGTCTTTACCCAATGTGCCGGCATCCATGCCGACGGCGACAACAAGGATAACCTCTACTACAACGATCTGCTCCCCGAACGATTCGGTCGGGTGCGTGAGTATGCGTTGGGTAAGATGTCGGGAAAGGCCAATATCCGGATGAATCTGGAGACGCTGGGTATTGATCTGGACGAAGAGGCGTTGGGGAAAGTGACCGAGCGCATCATTGAGTTGGGGGATAAGAAGCAGGCTGTGACCTCGGAGGATCTGCCCTATATCATTGCCGACGTGCTCAAACAGGATGTCTATGAGTCGAAGGTTCAGATTCTGAACTATCTGCTCTCCTTAGCCCACGGGTTGCGTCCGGTGGCTACGGTCAAGATGCAGATTCACGACCAGGCGTATGAGGCTACCTCATCGGGTGACGGCCAATACGACGCCTTTATGCGGGCAATTCGCGATATTTACAAGAAACAGTTGGGACGCGACTTTCCGATGTTGCGGAATTACACCGTCTCGATTCCCCCGGGAGGACGCACGGATGCCTTTGTGCAGACCTACATTACTTGGGAGTATCGGGGTGAGACCTTCAAAACCCGAGGGTTGGATGCCGACCAAACGGAGGCTGCGATCAAGGCAACCCTCAAGATGCTCAATAAATTGGAGAACTGGAACGCTTGATCCGCTTGCGAGGCTTTGCGTAAGGCAGAGCCTCGAAGTATGAGCTCCAGCCGTTGAACAAAAGATCCGGTCTCTTCCGCCATGCAGGGGAGACCGGATCTTTTGTTGTGGATGAGTGGAAACCGAGGAGAGGGAAAACTTTAGGTTGGGTCGGATTTTGTAGGGAGTAACACTTGTTGCCGACTGAAGAGGCCGAAAGCTCCATAAACGACACAACTCACACCGAACAGCATCACCAGTGTCGAGACCACTTTGAAAGGATTGAACAAGATCACCAATCCGCAGATCAGGATCAGGGTCGGAATGATGTAGAGGGCTCCGGAGACGGGATGGATGCGACGAGCCAATGAGAGCAACACCATTTGTTGGATGCCTCCGGCGATCAGCAGGGCTCCCAGAACGTACATCAGGATGTTGACAAAGAAGGTCGGGGTGATGAGTAGCCACAGCCCCAGCAAGATGCTTCCGGTTCCGACGATCGGGAACTGCATGGGGGCACTTCCGTCGCGTTTGCGCGTGAGGTATCCGATCAGCACGATGATTCCCGGAATCAGGAAGAGCAGTCCGATGAGTTGAATGACGTATTCGAGTACTTCGTCGGGCCAAAAGGTGAGGATGACGCCCAGCACGATGGCCAAGATATTTCCCCATAAAGAACGAGTGGATGATTTCATGATGGTGAGTTTCTGAGTACGCAAAGAGCGGAACCTCTTCCGCAACCTTTTCGCCCTCCGTTGATTGAACAAAGATAAATGCTTTTTGGTGAAAACAATCGCTGGTGAGGCGTGAAGATTGGAATATTTCATCATTCGACCCTTTAGCGGTAACCGAATGCCGCGGGAAAAGTAGTTTCGCGGAGAGAAAAGTCGTAGGAAAATCCTACCTTTGTACGATGTGCTTTGGATGCCGCACCTTGCAATGGCGGCTTCGAGGCGCAGAACCAGCCTCTCAATCCTTAGGTCGTTTGTGCGATCATGCGGATGGGAGAGCTATTGATTGCAAAAGAAAGAATGGATAAGAAATTGGATGCGATTCAGCAACTCTTGGAGGTGATGGATCGGCTGAGGGTGGAGTGCCCGTGGGATCGGAAACAGACCTTCGACTCGCTGCGGATGAATACCATCGAGGAGACCTATGAGCTGGCAGATGCGCTGCTCGACCATGATATGCAGAAGATCAAAGAGGAGTTGGGCGATCTGTTGTTGCACGTGGTGTTTTATGCCAAGATGGGCTCGGAACAGGCGGCATTCGATATTGGCGATGTGGCTGATACGGTGCGTAAGAAGTTGATATTCCGCCATCCCCATGTCTTCGGTAATGTGGAGGCCTCGACCCCCGAACAGGTGAAACAAAATTGGGAGGATCTGAAACTCAAAGAGAAGGCGCTGTCGCATGAGAAGAAGCGCGTGCTTTCGGGGGTTCCCCACTCTTTGCCGGCGATGGTGAAGGCCTATCGGGTCGGAGAGAAGGCGGCATCGGCCGGATTTGATTGGGAAGAGCGCGAAGCGGTGTGGAAGAAGGTGCAGGAGGAGATCGGGGAGGTGCAGACGGAGATGGATCGGAAGGATCCGGAGCGTATGGCTTCCGAGTTTGGGGATCTCTTCTTTTCGCTAATCAATGCGGCACGGCTCTACAAAGTAGATCCGGAGGCGGCATTGGAGCAGACCAACCGTCGCTTCATCGAGCGTTTCACCCACATGGAGGAGCGAGCCGAGGCACAGGGTGTGGCATTGCGAGAGATGACGCTTGCGCAGATGGATCAATGGTGGAGCGAAGCAAAACAGAACGAAAAAACAGCGCGATAACCCCATGGTTGTGATGTCGGGAGGGCGCAATCCTTCTTTTTGAGCACTTAAAAATAGAGAACATGGCATTGATAAAATCAGTACGGGGAACCACCCCGAAAGTGGGCGAGGGAACGTTCCTGGCCGAAAATGCGACCTTGATCGGTGATGTGACCGTGGGACGCGATTGCAGCATTTGGTTTAGTACGGTGTTGCGTGGCGATGTGAATACCATTACGATTGGTGATCGGGTCAACGTGCAGGACGGCGCAGTGATTCACACCCTCTATCAGCGATCGGTGACCGAGATCGGCAACGATATATCCATTGGGCACAATGCCAACATCCACGGAGCCAAGATCGAAGACCGGTGTCTGATCGGGATGGGGGCTACCGTGCTCGATCATGCGGTGGTTGGCACGGGGTCGATTGTAGCGGCCAACTCGTTGGTGCTGTCTGGCACGGTGATCGAGCCGGGAAGCGTCTACGCGGGGGTTCCGGCACGTCGGGTGAAGAGTGTGACGCCGGAGCAGGTGCGTGATATTATTGAGCGTACGGCACGCGATTATGTGATGTATGCTTCATGGTATAAGGAGGAGGAGTAAGATGGTACGTGACGGACGACGCTCGGTGTGGCTGCTGAATCTCTGCATCGCCTTGGCTTTGGCCTTGCTGGTGAATTTCTCCTTTTTCATCACCGGCAGCGATATGCGAGGTCATCGTCCGCCCTCTCTGTTGGAGGTGGCTCCTTGGCATATCACCTTTCAGGTGCTCTATGCCGGATTGTTGGCCTTTGTGCTGGTCTCGCTCAATACGGTACAGCGTTTCTCCTTGGGCCGTAAGATTCTCTTCAGCTT
>JAQUZZ010000125.1 GCA_028691095.1 Alistipes sp.
CCGAGCGTGGAATTACCGAGCCTACTCCGACCTTCTCGGCTTGTTTCGGTGCCGCTTTCTTGTCCTTGCACCCGACCAAATATGGCGAGGAGCTGGTCAAAAAGATGCAGGCTTCGGGAGCCAAGGCTTACTTGGTCAACACCGGATGGAACGGTACGGGCAAACGTATCTCGATCAAAGATACCCGGGGAATCATCGACGCCATTTTGGACGGCTCGATCGACAAAGCACCGACCAAGACGATTCCGTTCTTCGATTTCGTAGTTCCGACCGCGCTGCCGGGCGTGAACCCTGCTATTCTCGATCCGCGCGACACCTACGCTTCGGCTTCAGAATGGGATGTGAAAGCAAAAGACTTGGCTGCACGTTTCATCAAGAACTTTGATAAGTTTACGGGCAACGAGGCCGGTAAAGCCTTGGTAGCCGTAGGTCCGAAATTGTAATTTTTTAGGAATAATTGCACTGAAGGGGGAGCTTCCGTATGGAAGCTCCCCCTTATTTTTGTGTCATGCAGGAGTACGTTGAGGAGCCGGGATTCGATGAAAGCTTCCCTTTTTGGAGCAGAAGAGAGGGGATCTCTCTAAAAAAGTTGTAATTTTACCCTACAAACGAACCTAATCCACGATGAAAAAGATGAATCGACGCAGCTTCCTGCATCAGGCAGGAGCTGTAACTGCTGCATTAGCGACCGGAGCCTATGCCCGTGCCGCAGAGCGTACCGAGCGTTTATGGGACTCCGATCCGCTGGCCGGTGCACTGTCTACCTTGGAGGATCACTTTGTGGCGAAGCCCGAGGATCATGGGAAAGCCCTCATTAATCCGGGTATGGGATGGACGATGCATTTCTACTCCAATATTCTGACCAACTACGGTTCGCAACTCGAACCTTCGGATACCTTGGAGGATTTTCCGGGGCAGAGCACGGTCTACCTCCGTGTGCCGTGGGCTTTCTTGGAGCCTGAGGAGGGGCAGTTTGTTTGGGAATTGCTCGATACGCCGGCGCAACGATGGATCGACAGCGGTCGTCAGGTGGCTTTTCGGGTGAGTGCAACGGAGAGCTGGATGTACTATGCAACCCCTAAATGGGTCTTTGATGCGGGAGCCAAAGGGTACGATGTTGAGGGGCATATTTTTGAACCCGAATACGACGACCCGATCTTTCTGGAGAAGTTGAATCATTTTCTTGCGGCCATGGCGGCACGCTTCGATCACAATCCGCACGTTGCCTTTGTGGATGTGGGGCATTTCGGAATGTGGGGTGAGGGGCACACGGTCATGACCACCCCAAAACACGGGCACGCTTGGGGATTTGAGACACAGAAACATCACATTGACCTCTACTGCAATCATTTCAAAGCGACACAACTCTGTATCTCCGACGATTTTGTGGGACACGATGCCCCGGGCGACCGTTTCCCGATTTCGGACTACGCGCTGTCGCGTGGGGTGACGCTTCGTGATGACAGTATTTTGGTGCAGCCGGTTCCCCGATCGTGGTATCATAGCGCATTGGCGCAACATTTCTGGCCGACGATGCCAGTGATCTTGGAACACGAACACTATGGAGGTGCGGTGGAGCGTGGTAGCTGGGATCAGGAGTTGTTGGTGCGTTCGGTGGAGGAGTATCACGCCTCGTTTATGTCGATTCACTGGTGGCCTCGGATTTTGTTGGAGAAAAATCGGGATGCGATTGATCGCATCAACCGACGGCTGGGCTACCGAATGCAGTTGCATCGGGTCGAATGGCCGCAGCAGGTCAAGATGGGAGAGCCTTTTGAGATTCGCACAGAGTGGAGCAACAGCGGGGTCGCACCCTGTTATGCAGGGGGTTTCCCCTGTTTCACCTTGAAGGATGAGAAGGGGGGCATTGTCTCGGCCTTGGTGGATGAGTCTTTGGATGTCAAGAGTTTGCAACCAGCCTCTTCGGGGGAGGCAGTACGCCGAGGGTTGACCTCGACGTTTCGGATCGCTCCGCGTTACGGCGATAAGGCGGGAACCTTCTTCCGTGCTTGCAAGGCGGGAACCTACACGCTCTATGTGTCGGTGGGGATGCGCGACGGCACTCCGCGCTACGCCCTTCCTTACGAAGGAGAGGATGGAAAACGTCGTTACCGCTTGGGCTCGATCACGATTCAAGAGGCATAGATGGGATGAAATAAGCTCGGCGTGTTATGGATTAGCAATCAACACATCGGTATATCAGAAGAGTACTGTGATGAATGGGTTTAATAATTCTTGGGAATTACATAAAGGGTGGATAGGAAGATGAAGAAGATGATGTTTTTGATGCTGCTGCTGTGTTCGTTCGGTGCAGCACGGGGTGGTGAATTTCGGTTTGCGTTGCTGACGGATCTGCACGTTACGGCCGACTCAATGGCGGCCAATGACCTGTCGCGGGCGATAGACCAGATTAATGCAACGTCCGATCTGCGGTTTGTGATTGTGACGGGAGACCTGACCGAGCAGGGCGATCGCGCCTCATTGCGGAGGGCCAAAGGGCTACTCGATGGGTTGCGTATACCTTATTATATTACGTCGGGCAACCATGAGACCAAATGGAGCGAGTCGGGAGCGACCGATTTTGCGCGCATCTTTGGCTCCGATCGCTTTCGGATGGAGTATGAGGGGGTGTTGTTTCTGGGATTCAACACCGGGCCGGTGATCCGAATGGCCGAAGGTCATGTCGCACCGCAAGATCTGAGTTGGGTCGAAGCCCAGTTGGCGCAGGCGGGGCGTGAGAAACCCGTCTTGCTGGTAACCCACTACCCGATGCAGAAGGGGGATGTTGATAACTGGTACAGCGTGACCGATGCGGTGCGCACCTATAATATTCGGGCATTTCTGGGAGGACATTACCACTCCAACGCGCTCGCTTCGTATGACGGGATCCCCGGATTTATCTGTCGTTCCACCTTGCGCGCGGGAGAAGCCGTGGGCGGATATACCGTTTTGCGGGTGACGGCCGACTCGAGTACGGCCTATGAGCAGAAGATCGGAATGCCGCTTCAGCCGTGGGGAGGCTATTCGATGCAACAAACCTACTACACCCAGGATATATCTTCCTACGAACGTCCCGATTTCTCGATGAATGCCCGTTATCCTGAGGTGCGGGAGCGCTGGATGACCTCTTTGGGGAGAGCCCTGTACGGTTCGCCGACGCTCTATCAAGATCGAGTCTACGTGGGAGACGACCGAGGGGTTCTCAGTTGTCTGAATCTTGCGGATGGAAAACTACTTTGGCAATTTGCCTCCCAAGGACGCATTGTTGGGAAGCCAGGAGCTGCCGACGGCGTGGTGGTATTTGGGTCGGCCGACGGTGGAATCTACGGGGTGGATGCACGTCGGGGAACGTTGCGCTGGAAGGTGACGACGCCCGAAGCCGTGTTGGGAGCGGTGACGATCTGCGACGGAGTGGCCTACCTGGGAGGTTGCGACCACACGTTTCGGGCGTTGGATCTTCAGTCCGGGGTGGAGCGGTGGCGTTTCGATGGACTCAAAGGTTATGTGGAGACGTTGCCACTGTTGTATGAAAATCTGGTGATCTTCGGCGCCTGGGATTCTCATCTCTATGCGTTGGATCGCAAAACGGGGCGATTGCAATGGGCCTGGAGCGACGGGCGACAGGGAATGCACTATTCACCGGCTGCGGTGTGGCCCGTGGCGACGGCCGGCCGGCTCTTCATCACGGCTCCCGATCGGATTCTGTCGGCGATAGAGGTGCGTAGTGGTCGTACCTTGTGGCGCGACGGGTCGTCCACCGTGCGCGAGACGATGGGACTTTCGGAAGATAGTTTGCGAATCTATGCCAAAACAATGCGTGATAGTGTGGTCTGCTTTGCTTCGCAAACGGATCGTGCCGAGAAGTTATGGGCTTGTGCGGTTGGTTTCGGTTATGAGATCGCGCCTTCCATGCCCCAGGAGAAGGGAGGCGTCCTCTTCGGAGGTACCATGAACGGGGAACTTTACGGCATTGAGGCGCAAAGCGGGAAGTTGCTGTGGCGTCATAAGGTGCGTAATTCGCTCATCAATACGGTGGTTCCCCTGAGTGGGTCGCGTTGTTTGTTCACCAGTTCGGCCGGCATCGTGGGACTTTTGGAAATCACGCCCAAGCATCCATAGAAGGATCGGAGGCCGGTGGGTCTCTTGGCGGAGCATGAAGTAAAAAAGAGGGCTGTCTTCTCGGAAGACAGCCCTCTTTTTATATTTGACCGGAAAAACTTAGAATTTCATGCCCGCAGAGAGCGAAACCGTGTGGCGGATCGCTTGGTTGTGTGCGGTTCCCGAGCCGATTTGCACATCCTGATCCTCATAATAGAAGAGATCGAAGGGGGCGTATTTGTAGTCGGTATAGATATAGGTGAGGTCGGCATAGAATTGGCCGATACGGAATCCGATACCTCCGGAGTAGTTTTGATAGGAGGTGATGTTGGTTTGGTTGGTGAAGATGGCACTCGACAGACGCATACAGTCGCCGTAGTGCGCATATCCGGCGCGCAGGTAGAGGCTTTTCATCGGGATCAACTCAAGGCCGACCCGCAGATTGGTTGCCGGTTTGAAGAGCTCCTTCACCTCCTCCTTGATGGCTTGTTCGTAGTTCCAGTTGTTGCCGTCCATGTTTTTGAGACGCATTCCGTTGTACCATACGCGTTCATAGTCGAAGGTAATCAACCCGACATTCGGCACGGTGTAGGAGATACCGGTCAGAAAACGGGTAGGGGTCTGAATGTTGTATCGGTTCAGCGAGAAGGGGCTATCCAATAGTTTCCCCGGCCCCGTGGTCGAATAGTCGGCCGAGAGGTATTCGATATACTCCTCGTTGATGCCGATGTACGTTGGGGTGTGTACAGCGACACCGATACGCAGGTTGGAGACGGGACGAACCACGACTCCAAACTTGAAGTTGACACCCGTGCCGTCCATCTTGGTCGCCTGAATGTAGTTCATGTTGCGAAGGGTCTGCGAATTGTTCTCGTAGTACTCAAAATAGTTGTTCTCGCCACGGTAGTAAATATCCTGAATGCCCACCGAGAAACCGACGTAGAGCGTATTCTGGAAGTTGAAACCTCCGGAGATGTTGTATTCCCCTTGGCTGCCCTGTTGCTGATAGCGCATATTGGGATAGATGGAGGCACTCTGAGAGAGTACGTCCCAAGGAGAGTACTGTGTTTTACTGGCCAACGGATTCATGACCCCGGCCTGATAGCCGAGAATACCTCCCCAAGTGTTGATCGGAAGATTTCGGACAGTGATATACGGAATGGCACCGGTGCTTTGCAGTTGCGATTCGGGACTGCCGTTCAGTCGTTCCGCAAAGATCACGGT
>JAQUZZ010000126.1 GCA_028691095.1 Alistipes sp.
ACGCTCTTCCGATCGGAGAGGGTGGGGAAGAAGTAGCCTTGATCGGCTGTGCCACACACCTCCTGAATCACCACGCCCATCTTCTCCTCACTCAGCAGGTTGGCCGTGGCCTGAATGTAGGCACGACTGGAGGCGAAGTAGATCGACGCATAGACGCTCTTAATCGCTTTGCCCAGCAGTCGGAGGGTTTGATCCTCGTTGTTGGTGATCGGGATCATGTAGGTGGAGTAGATGCCGGCGAAGGGTTGGTAGTGGGAGTCCTCCAATTTGGAGCTGGAACGGATGGCCAATGGCCCGGAAATATGCCGAATGTAGATGCGCAGATCGGCAACGAGCGCTTCGGGAAGCCGGGAGCTGACAAACTCGGCGAGGATCTCCTCGTCGGTAATGTCGGCATTGATGACATATTGGAGTCCGTTGTCGCGGATGAATTCGTCGAAGCAGTCGGTGGCAATCACCACAGTACGCGGAAGTTGCACCTTCACCCCTTCGTAACAGTTGTAGAGGTTGTATTTGTTGAGCATCTGGTTCATGAAGGCCAAACCGCGCGCTTTGCCTCCGAGCGACCCGTTGCCGATCCGGGCAAAGCCGATGTAGTCGTTGTAGTTGTCGCGATCGAAACGGGCGACCACTCCATAGCCTTGAATCATGCGGTATTCGCGAATCGCATGGATGATGCAAGCGCGAATCTGATCAATCGGGACGTCGCTGTGAATATCGCGTACGATGGCGGCCAAGGAGAAGAGTCCCCGAGAGTACATCCATTTGGAGAGTCGATTGCGATCACCGTGGTAGAAGAGTACCTCTTCGGGCACCTCGGTGATGAGCTGCTCCAAGTCGCGCAGGTCGTGGGCGCGGCCGACGATGTTGTCGGTCTGTGGATCGCGGAAGACGAAATCACCGAACGAGAACTCGCGTTCGATGTAGTCACTCAGCTCGATCAGCAGGGTTTTGGAGTATTTAGCAATGAAGCCGACCCCCAGTTCATGGGCGGTGGCGCGCATGCTCTCCTGCGAGGATTGCAGCAGAAACGGCATCTGCGGATTGTCGCTGCGGATCCGTTTGCAGAGGTCGATGCCCGCATCGAGTTTCTCACTGGAGGAGGGATCGTCCTTGTGCAGCACGAAACCCACGTCGGAGATGACCCCCAACAGATTGTTCTTATACTTCTCGTAGAGCGTGATGGCCTCGGTGTAGTTGGTGGCCAACAGGATCTTTGGACGGGCGCGTTTTCGGAGTTTTTGCTGCTGCTCGTTGAGTGCCTCGGTGGCAAACTCACGATTCTGCTGGAGTACCAATTTGTAGATGGTCGGCAGATAAGTAGAGTAGTATTTCACCGAGTCCTCTACCAACAGAATCGACTGCACCCCGATCTCCAGAATGTCGTTGTCGGCGTTCATGCGATCCTCGATCAGTTTGATGATCGTGAGAATCAGGTCGGGATTTCCGTGCCAGCAGAAGATGTAGTCGATCTGAGAGCTGTCTTCTTGTTCGATCGAGCGATAGATGTCGCGTGACAGATTGGTCAGCAGAACAATGGGAATGTCGGACTGGTGGGCACGAATGCGCTTGGAGAGATGGAAGACGTCGATCTCTCCGATGTTGAACATGGTGATGACCAGATCAAAATCATGGTGCTTCTGAAGCAGTTCCAGCGCTTCGGCGCCCGAGTTGGCACGTTGGAACGAGGGAGGATTGCTCAGGTTGAGTTCGAGGTATTCGTTATTGAGCTGCACGTCGATGCGGCCGTCTTCTTCCAAGGTGAAGGCATCGTAGCTGCTTCCGATGAGCAGCACTTTACGAATCCGCCGACGCATCAGGTTGGCGTAGTCTATGGTTCGTTCGTTGGAGGTGAGGGGAGAATTGTCTGAGATCATACAATCAACGCTAAATTTTAAGGGTTTTGCTGCGGAGAACGCGAGGCCGAAACCCGTAGGGAGTTTTGCTGAGGTGGAAAACTTTTCGTAAGGTGCAGGCATCGCAAGGGATGGCGCTGAAATGTGCTGTTCAGTGTCTTTTGACCAATGATGCTGTATCGCATCTTACAAATTTACGATTATTTCTGTTTTTTGAAAATTCTCATTGCCAAGTCGGCAAATTCGACACCGAGTGGAATTGACCCAAACCTTCCCATGCAAGGGCTTGGATGATGGTTGGCTACCCTGTGGAAGTATGCAATGTAAATCACGATTGGGCGATGATTCTTTTCTCTTTTTGGTTATCTTTGCGAAAACTCACATGAATACTATGACTTCCTATACCCTTGAAGAGGTGACTTCTCGTCGCGCGGTGCGCGAATTTTTGGATTTTCCCAAACGTCTCTATCGCAATGAACCTCACTGGATCTGCCCGCTCGATCAGGATATTGAAAACAAATTCCATCTGAAAACCAATGAGCTTCTCCAAGAGGGGGAGATCATCCGTTGGATTGCACGCGATCCGAAGGGAAAGGTCGTTGGGCGTATTGCGGCATTCTACAACCGCGAACTGGTGAAGGCCTCGGAGTTTCAACCGACCGGAGGTTGCGGCTACTTTGAGTCGATCGACGATCAGCAGGTCGCCAATCTACTCTTTGATGCGGCACGCGACTGGCTGAAGGCACGGGGTCTGGAGGCGATGGATGGCCCCATCAATTTTGGGGATCGCGATCAGTGGTGGGGCTTGTTGGTGAAGGGCTTTGAGTTTACGCCCCTCTATACCAATCCCTACAACTTTGAGTATTACATCCGACTCTTCGAGAATTACGGATTTCAGAACTACTTCAATCAACACACCTACCTGCGCGCCTTGGCCGAAGGACTCTTTCCGGATAATGTCTATCAACGGGTGAAACGCCTCCAGGAGGAGGGTCGCTATCGTTTTGAGCACATGGACAAGCGACGGATGGGGGTCTATGCCGATGCCTTTCGGGAGGTTTACAATCAAGCGTGGGCCGGATTCTCGGGCATCAAACCGATCGACCAAGAGCACGCGCACGCCTTGCTGAACAAGATGCGCCCGATCATTGATGAGCAACTCATGTATTTTGCCTATGACGGTGAGCGTCCGATCGGATTTTTTCTAATGGTTCCCGACCTGAACGGGGTGATTCATCCGCTGAAGGGGCATTTCGGGCTGTGGCAGAAGTTGCGCTTCATGTGGCGACTGAAGGTTCGACGGAAGGCGTCGCGCATCTTTGCGATCATCTTCGGCGTTGTGCCGGAGTTCCAAGGAAAAGGAATCGAATCGGGGATGATCTACACCTTTGAGCAGGCGGTGGCCGGAACCTTAGGATCGCAATACCATAGTCTGGAGCTGGCGTGGATCGGTGACTTCAACCCGGTGATGATGCGCATGGTGGAGAACTACGTGTGCGCGCAGAAGCATAAGATGCACACGACCTATCGCTACCTGTTCGATCGCGACAAAGAGTTCCACCGCGCCCCGCGCATGAGCGTGCGTCGCGCAGCCAAATAAAAACGCGCTGTCGCCTATTGCTCCTCGGCAAGCTGACGGAGAAGGGCGATCTCTTCGCTCCAGCGGCTTTCGTCCGGTGTTTCGAGGATGAGGGGCATATTGTCGAAACGGCGATCTTGGGCAATATAACGGAAGACCGTCATGCCGAGCGTCCCGGCTCCCAGTGAGGTGTGGCGATCGACGTGGCTGCCTTGCGGTTTCATGGCATCGTTCAGATGCATCCCCTTTAGATAAGAGAATTCCACGATGCGATCCAAGGCGGCAAAGGTCTCGTCGCAGGCGTGTTCGGTGGTCAGGTCATACCCTGCGGCAAAGGTGTGGCAGGTGTCGATGCAGATCCCGACCCGACTTTTGTCCTCCACGCGATCAATAATATAGGCCAAATGTTCAAAGGCGAAACCTACGTTCGACCCTTGGCCTGCCGTGTTCTCGATGACCGCAGTGACCCCGTGTGTGGCATCCAAGGCGAGGTTGATCGACTCCGCCACGCGACGCAGACACTCCTCTATCGGGATGACTTTCAGATAGGATCCCGGGTGAAAATTGAGCCGGTCGAGTCCCAATGCTTCGCAACGCGCCATCTCTTCGGTGAAGGCTTCGCGGGACTTCTGCAACCCTTCGTCGGTGGGGTGCCCCAGATTAATGAGATAGCTGTCGTGGGGCAGAATCTGGGATGGGGCGTATCCTCCGGCTTCGCAGTTGCGACGGAAGGCGGCGATGGTGGCATCGCTGAGCGGAGTGGCATGCCATTGACGTTGATTTTTGGTGAACAGCGCGAAGGCGGTGGCTCCGATTGCGTGGGCATTGAGCGGAGCATTTTCTACCCCCCCCGTTGCACTGACGTGGGCTCCAAAGTATTTCATGCGAACAATTTTTAAGCCAATATTGAGTTTATTCTATGTAACCCCCAAGCATACTTGAGCCGTTGGGCTACGGCATCTGTCGGAAATACCGATCCGGTTAATTGCTACTAAATAGTACGCTGTACTTCTATCTCGCACAGCCAAGACACCGCCGACGCCTTCGCGACCCTTCGGTTTGGCGATGAGGGATGGACGATGGAACAAAGATAGAAAGTTTCGGGAATTTCGACTCAGAGTTCGTCGAATTTATTACCTTTGTCCTGACCGCTATGGCGTCGAATCGTGCACAACAAGGCTTGCCCTCTGCGAGTACGATGGATCTGCAAAAGAGCATGATGTGGGGTCTCATAGGTCGCATTCTGCATTTAGTCGCTACGTTGATGAAGAAGAGTTCAATCAGATGGATCGGATGGATTTTGTTTTTCCTGGTGTGTTACACCCCGGGGAAAGCCCAATTCTCGATCTCGAAGGTGACGCCACGCGAGGCCGAAGTGCAGATTAAGCCGGGGACGATCAAGCCCTTGGGTGCCTTCAATAATCCATTTGCCAGTGAGGCGCGTATGCGTGCCGAGCGTCGCCGCATTCGCAAGGAACGCAATACCTTCACCATGGTCTTCGGGCTCAACCTCTCGCAAACCAAGTTCGAGAACTGGGCGGCGGGCGGTGCCAACTCCTTTGCCGGATGGGCTTCGGTGCAGATGACCCACATCTATGTAAAGGATAAAATCCGGTTGACCACCCAGTTTGAGTCGAAGTATGGACTGAACATCAACTCGGGAAAATCCTTCAAAAATCTGGACTACTTCAACCTGAACTTCAATGCCGCTCGATCCATCTCGAAGAATTGGTCATACAGTGCTTCGACCAACTTGCGCAGTCAGTGGTCGAAGGGTTTTCGCTCTGCAACCGACAAAACCATGGTGAGTAACATTCTCTCTCCGGGTTATTGGACGGTCGGAGGCGGTTT
>JAQUZZ010000127.1 GCA_028691095.1 Alistipes sp.
GCGCGTGCGAAGCACCCAAGGCATCTTCTCCTCCAAGAACGCCAAGGCCTCACGGGAAGTGATGGTTGGCGGATAGCTAAGGCACACCTCACCGTTGGCACGCATCCGCAGACTGAGGCGTCGCGCGCGCGCGGTAGGATTCAGGAAGATGTTTCCAAGTACCGTATGGTTATATTCAATCATAAGGCGTAAGAAAAAAGGCCACAACGCCAAAGGGCAGCGCCTTGCTGTGTTATGGCAATATAAGGAAAGGTGAACACGCTGTCAAGGGCTGCTACTCCATCTTAACCAGCTCGGCTTCGGCCTGTGCGACGTGCTCAAAATGGAATTGATCGACAATCTGCTGCATCAACCCTGAGATCTCGGCCGTACACAGATTCCCGATGCTTCCCTCGTGGGTGTGGTGCACCTGCTTCTCGGCACGGAATTTTCCCTGTTCGATGTCCAGTCCCACCTTTTTGTAGGCTTCGCGGAAAGGAACGCCCTGAAGCACCATGTGGTTGACGACTTCGACACTGAACAGATAGTCATATTTCGGATCCTCCAGAATGTGGGGTTTGACCGAGAGATTATCCAACATATAGGTGGCCATATGCAGGGAGCTACGCAGGTCGGCAATGGCCGGGAAGAGCACCTCCTTGAGGAGTTGAAGATCTCGATTGTAACCACTCGGCAGGTTGGTGGTGAGCATGGTGATCTGGTTGGGCAACGCCTGAATCAGGTTGCATTTGCCACGCATAATCTCCCACACGTCGGGATTCTTCTTGTGGGGCATGATGCTCGATCCGGTGGTGAGCTCGGCCGGATAGGAGATGAAGCCGAAGTTCTGGTTGAGGAACATCGTGTTGTCCATGGCCAGTCGCGACAGCGTAGAGGCTACCGACGCGAGGGCTTGAGCCACGATGCGTTCGCTCTTACCCCGTCCCATTTGGGCACAGATCACGTTGTAACACAGGGTATCAAAACCTAAGAGCTGGGTGGTCATCGTGCGGTTGAGCGGGAACGACGATCCGTAACCGGCCGCAGAACCCAGCGGGTTCTTATTGCAGATGCGATAGGCAGCGTGCAGCATCTGTGTGTCGTCGACCAAACTCTCGGCATAGGCTCCCAACCAGAGTCCGAACGAAGAGGGCATGGCGATTTGCAGATGGGTGTAGCCGGGCATCAACACCTCTTTATACTTCTCGGAGAGTTGTTGCAGCTTCTCGAAGAGAACCTGCACCTCCCCAACGATCTCTTTGAGCTGGCGACGCAGGAAGATACGCAGGTCAACCAAGACCTGATCGTTGCGCGAACGTCCGCTGTGGATCTTCTTGCCGGCCTCTCCGATGCGTTGGGTCAGCAGGAATTCGACCTGCGAATGGACATCTTCGACCCCCTCCTCGATGGTGAATTTCCCGTCGAGAATCTCGTGATAGATCTTTTTGAGTTCAGACTGCACCTGCTCCAGATCCTCCTGAGGCAGCAGCCCTATGGAGGTTAACATCCGGGTGTGCGCCAACGATCCCAGAACGTCGGCTTCGGCTAAATAGAGATCCATCTCGCGATCGCGTCCTACCGTGAAGCGCTCGACCTCCTTATTGACATCGTTGCTTTTCTGCCAGAGTTTCATAATATGGGTGATTTAACGTGAGTTTCACGAATCGAGATCCTCACACAATTCAATTCTATCCTTTACTTTCCAAATCCGTGAAACTCACGTTAAAGGCTTTTTGCAAAAGCCTCTCGTTCTTTCGATAACCCCCTCCCAACCTCCCCCACACCGTTGGGGAAGGAGCAGGTAGTGGAATTTCACGAATCGAGATTCTCACACAATTCAATTCTATCCTTTACTTTCCAAATCCGTGAAACTCACGTTAAAGGCTTTTTGCAAAAGCCTCTCGTTCTTTCGATAACCCCCTCCCAACCTTCCCCACACCGTTGGGGGAGGAGCGGGTAGTGGAATTTCACGAATTGTTGGAGGTATACGATGAGTTTTGTGGATGCGCTATTCGGTTTTGGCCACACCGTTCATGACAACTTCCACGCGGTTGGACGAGTCGTAGACGCGACGCGCCATGCGCGCCACATCCTCGGGTGTGATCTGGTTGAGGGTCTCCAAATAGAGACTCTGATCGTCCGTGCCGTAACGATAGCGCGACACCAGTTGATTCAGCCAGTAGTTGTTCTCCTTGATCGACTGCGCGTAACTCTTCTGCATATACTCCATCACTTTGCCAAAGGCGGCCTCGGTGGGACCCTGCTCTGCCACCTGTTTGAGCTCTGCGAGGGCGCGATCGGTCAGGGCCTTCACCCGCTCGTTGTTGGTGTCAAACGAGATGGTAAACATAAAGTGATGGTAGGGTTGGCGCAACAGCGAGGCTTGCACCCCTACCCCATAGGTTCCACCCTCCTGTTCGCGAATGGTCTCCACGTAGACAATATCCATAATCTGTTCCAAGAAGCTGACCGACAAAGCGTTTCGGAGTGAGTAATCCAACTCTCCGGAAATCGAGAGCACGGCCGTGGCTTTGGGTGTCGAAACGGGTTTGTCAAAGGTGACGGCACGGGTTCCGGGACGCACAAAGGGGAGTGTGGCACTCTGCTCGCGACGTTGACCGTCGGGCAGGGAGGCCAAATATTGCTCAACGACCGGACGCAAGGTGGCGGTGTCGACATTCCCCACAAAGACGAAGGTGAAATCTCCGGCATCCGCAAAGCGATCGGCATAGAGCTCCATGATGCGGTCGTAGCTCAGGCGGTCGAGACGGGCAGGCGTCAAGCGTCGGTAACGTGGCGTACTGCCATAGAGGGTGCGCATCAGCGTATCCTGAAGTGCGGTTTTCGGGTCGGCCTCGTTATTGACAAGGCGGGTACGCATCTGCGTGTGCCACGTATTGTAGAGGGTGGTGTCGCGACGCGGTGAGGTGAAGAGCAGGTAGGTGAGTTGCATCATCTCCGTGAGATCTTTCGGTGTGCAACTGGCATTGACCCCTTCACCCGTTGCATTGACATAGGGTCGATAGGAGATCTTCTTGCCGGCCAATTTCTTATAGAGATCGGTGGGGTTATAACGCCCCAGTCCTCCGATGGTCACGACGCTATTTTGGAAATTCATATAGAGGGAGTCGCTTTCGGGATAAGCCGAGGTTCCTCCGTTGCTGAAGGCCTGGAAGAGGATCTCGTCGCTCTTGAAATCCGTCGGTTTAATCAGCACAGAGGCTCCGTTGCTCAGACGCCACAGGATGGTACCGAAGGCGCCTTGTTCCTCCGAAAGAATCGCACCCGCAGGCGGAACCTGATCGACCAGTCCCCCTTCCATCACCCGCTCCACATAGGGGGTCACCTGAACCGCTGAGGCTTGCCGATAGGCCTCCACCAGTTGACGATCCGTGGGGTATTGCAGCGAATCCTTGGCGGGAGCCATCAGCACAACCGCCGTATTACGCGGATCGGTGAACATCCGTGCAAAGACCCCATTGACACTGTCCAAGGTGATCTGCGGAGCTCGTTGCTGGTAGTAGTGATAGAGGTAGGAGGTGCTCAACAGGGGTTCGTCGTCCAAGAAATTATCCAAACACCGCTGTACGTAGGTGTCGTTTTTCACCTTGTTGCGCTCCTTGTATTGATTCTCGAAATAACTCTCCAGCCGCGCCTGCGCCCGTGCATACTCCGCCGGAGTGAATCCGAACGATCGGGCTTGCATCAGTACACCCACTGCGGCATCCAAAGCCGGTTGCCAGTGGTCGTCGCGGAAGGAGGCGTAGAGTTGATAGGCTCCACGGGTCTTGGCCAGGAAGTAGTCGTCTTCGGCAAACTGAGCTCCCAGATAGGGCGGGTTGGCCTGCTGGGTTAGTTCAAAGAGTCGATCGTTGAGCATCATAGCGCAGGCCGTGTGGACGTAATCGTTATCCAGTCCTTGGGTGGTGCTCTTTTGTGCCGGCGTGAGTTTGTCGAATTTATAGAGGGCGATGACCATTGCCGAGGTGGCTTCCGGGTCGGTGGCCACGGCTCCGAGGAGCTCCTTGTTGTCCTCCACCGGATAGTAGACCCGTTTGGCGGGACGTTTCTTAGCGGGAATATCCTGCCAGAGGGCTTGGATCTGACGTTCCATGCTATCTACGTCGATGTCGCCGACGATCACAATTCCTTGCAGGTCGGGACGATACCATTTGTGATAGTAGTCGCGCAACACCTGTGGCGGGAAGTTGTCGACCACCTCCATCGTGCCGATGGGCATACGATAGGGGTAACGATTCCCCTTGGCAAAGATCTTGGGCATAACGGAGTCGTACATCCGCAGGGTGGCATTGCTACGCGTACGCCACTCCTCATGAATCACCTTGCGCTCCTTGTCGATCGCAGGCTCCTCCAGTGAGATGAAGCCCGACCAATCGTGCAGCACCAACAGACAGGAGTCGAGCAATCCGGCAGCCGTAGTCGGCACATCCATGATGTTATAGACCGTTTGGTCGAAAGAGGTGTAGGCATTGACGTTGGTGCCGAATTTGATGCCTCGGTTTTGCAGATACTCCAACATGGAGCTTCCGGGGAAGTTGGCGGTACCATTGAAGGCCATGTGCTCCAGAAAGTGAGCCAAACCTCGCTGCTGCTCCTCTTCGAGGATCGACCCGACGCGTTGAGCGATGTAGAAGTCGGCTCGCTGCTTGGGCAGGTCGTTGTGTCGGATGTAGTAGGTCAAACCGTTGGGAAGCGTTCCCTTACGCACCGCACTATCGACAGGAAGTGGTGCATACTTGGGGGCCTTAGCACCGCAGATCGTTGCGAGCAACAGTCCCGAAAGAAGGAGCATAAACTTTTTCATATCCAAATCAAATAAGTAACCCCAAAGAATTATTAAGCCTTTTTCTCACGGCATATACCTGATATACCGATATATTTATTGCAACTAAATAGCACGATGAGCTTCAACCCTTTCATCACGGTACACCCCGGATATACCGATGCGTTGTTTACTATGAATCGCCCTCTCTTCGTTTAGAGAATGGAGGTAAGCATCTGAATGTAGAGGCTGATGCCTTCGCGGATCTCACTCAGGTGGACAAATTCATCGGCACTGTGCGATCGGGCACTATCTCCGACCCCCAATTTGAGGGAGGGAATATCCAGCAGCGCCTGATCGGAGGTGGTGGGCGATCCGTAGGTGGTGCGACCCAAGGCGATGCCCACCTTCACGATCGGATGGTCGGGACGGATGCTGGAAGGCTTCAGGCGGGTCGAGCGAGGGGTGACCTCACAGTCGACGTGTTGACGGATAAGCTCCAGCACCTCTTCGTTGGTGTA
>JAQUZZ010000128.1 GCA_028691095.1 Alistipes sp.
CAGAATATGCCCCCGTTCATCTCCACTCCATCCGCAATTATGAAGGTAGGGTTTCAGATTCTTCCGAATCTCCCCTTTGGGCTGGAAGTGAATGCCATCTGCCGACTCCCACACCATGATGTAACTGCGTGCACTCATCCGTTCAACCGTATGAATCGCTTGAAACACGCCAAGATCCTCGCGGTATTTCACATCGCAATGATCGGCTCCTTTGAGTTTACTCTTGTTGATGACCGTGCCATGATAGGTCAGGTGTGCCGGCCACAAGGAGTCTTGGGTGCTGGCCGTGACCAGACGCGTCGTGGTGCGCTCATCTCCCGTTCCGTTCCACGTGTAGTAGAAGTAGAGCGTGTCCCCCATCACCACCATACAAGGCTCTCCGGCACCAAAGCGTGTCGGATCGTCCGTATAGCGAATCATCGGCTGCACATCTGTGCCGGTCGTCCAGTGCTGCCCGTTCCACTTCTCCCAAGGACCCTCAGGATCTTTGGAGCGACAGATGTAGACATGATTCTCCACCATTCCCTTATTCTCCGTCGAGGTGTATCCAATGTAGTAATAACCACCCCAGAAGGCAACACCCGGATCACAGACCGAGAAGTGGTCGGAGGCATACTCCGTGGGTAGGAGCACCATCTTCTCTGGCGTCCAGGTGCGTCCGCCATCCTTGGAGTGCTGATAGGAGGCCTGATCCCAGAAGTAGGAGCCGTCACTCTTCTGCTGCACACAGTAGGCGACCCAGCCGGTGCGTTCCATCGGCTTGCCGTTGCGGTAACTCACCACCCCGGGCAGTGTCCCCTCACTCTCCCAAACGCCTGAGTGGCTATAAGCCCCCTCGGAGAGCACCCAAAGATAGGTTCCGGCCGCAAAGAGCTGATCGTTGCTCACGGTCAGGCGCGCTCCGTCGGCATAGTCGGTATAGCGTTGAACGGCCACGGGCGGCATTGCAATGTTCTGTGCATAGCTCCGTTTGGCGTCCCAGCGGTAGAGCGATAGCGTCAATCCGCAGGGCTTTCCGCTCCAGTTCGGACTGGTCACCCCCACAGCCCAAAAGGGTTGTTTCGCCTCGAAGCGTTGGGCTACGGTGGTGGTTCCGGAGATTGCCTGCGGATGGTGGGGCTGCTCGCGGACAAAGAGCGGCAGATTCTTCCCATGGAGATCCCCCGGCGCGGCAAACCAAATGTCGATCGAGCGTTTGTCGTGCACCATAATCGAGGGCCCATAACGGTAGACTCCGCCTGTGTAAATATCCCATCCCGGGAGTGCTTCGGGAATCTCAAGGGGAGTCTGACCCCACAGCAGGGTAGGCCATCCCAGAAGAAGCCATAGGCCTCTTCGCCATTCATTTCGTTTCATAGCGTAGTTAGGTTAGGTTAGGTTAGGTTGTGAATAGAGGAGGTGAATCTTAGGTGTGTGCCAAGAGTCGCCCTCCGTTATCGCTCGACTTTGACAATGATCTTATGGATCATGCCTTGGCCAATCATCGGAGCATGGGCATCCTGTGGCATAAAGATGGTAAATTCACCGGGGCGCAAGGTGTAGTAGGTCACGGGGGTATCCTCAAAGAACTGAATATCTTGTGCCGTATCGAACACGCCAACCGGGGCTTTCAACGCTCCGCGCGGACTCCATCCGAAACCCTCTTCCGTGCCTTCGACCAGAATCTGAATGTCGATATAACGATTGTGAGCCTCCAGTGGGGCTTGTTGCGGCTCGCGCAAAGGCGTGTGCGACACCGTCATGTAGATATGACTGCCGTCGATCTCGTGTCGGCCGTCGGAGAGCGCATGCAGATCCAAGGCCGCGAGGGCTTCAAATGCCTGTTGCATACGGGGAGCCAAGTTGTAATAGCTGGCTCGATGTTCAAACGTATCTAAAATCATGGGTTAGGTTTATGGATCGTGAGTTCGACCGTTGAACTCACGGTAGAACAGAAAAGAGGAAGATGAGTCGCAACCCATCTTCCCCATGTACATTACACCCTTCTCTCGCCTCCATTCTCCCCCCCCTTATGGGAAGAGGTGGAGCGTTCCGCACGACTTCCTCGAGCCTCACCCTCGAAGGGTTACGAGATGGGTATGAAGCCTATGCTCAATTATTTGGCTTGGGGTGCCAGATCCGAAGGATCTTTCATCACCATGGCCTTGTCGACCCGAAGGCTCACATTGTTGTCCACCTCCAACAAGATATATCCCTCTTTGACCTCTTTGATCGTACCATAGATTCCTCCGGCAGTGATCACTTTCTGTCCCTTCTCCAAGGTATTGCGGAATTTCACCAGCTCCTTCTGACGTTTCTGCTGGGGACGAATCATAAAGAAGTACATCACGGCGAAGATCAGTACCATCATAATCAGAAGTGAGGCACTGGAACCTCCGGCAGCAGGCGCAGCGGCCTGAAGCATAACGGTTGCCATATTCATATTCAGTGAATGATTAAAAAGTTTCTTGCAAAGTTAAGCGATTCCTCGAATTATCCAACACCTGCATCAAAGAATCTTTGGTAGCCTCGCCAACGGGAAGCGATCGACGCACATCCCCTCTCGCGGGGCGACTCCACATCGGCTTTACTCCACCTCTGCGGTCAACCACAAGGTGTAGGGAGCCGTGCCCAGGGAGGTTCTCAATCGGATTTGCTTGAGTTGGTAGCCATAGAATCCTTTGCTGTCGAACGTGAAACTTATACTTCCCGTGTGCGACGGTGCAATCGGATGACGCTCATACTCGACGCTCGTACAGCCGCAACTGGTGGTTGCGGCCAAAATAAGTACCGGACGGGAGGCATCGTTGCGCAGATTCACCGTCATACGCACAACCTCTCCGGCATGGAGTCTTCCTAAATCAATCGTATCTGATACAGAGGTTTGGCCCAACGAAAGAACCCGCTGGGTGGTATCGGAGATCACCTTGGGCGTCGAGGGCGTCGCATGACGACAGCCGCTCATACAGAGTACAGCCCAAAGCATCAACCAGAGATATTTCATCGCATGAACCATTGTCGTATTCCACTTCATCTACCCCCGTCGACCTCTTCCGAAAAATGCACGGACTCAACGAAAGAAGTGTTCAATGGTGATCTCAGATCGCTCGTTTCCCAATCTCAACAGGTGGCGCTTAGGCCTCGTCGTCCGCAGCGTCCGCCGAAGCCTTGGAGTCAAGCAGGCCACGCCCCACCTTCTGGATGCGCTGCTCTGCGGTCAACGCTTCGACCACTTTATCCATCACGCCATTGATGAAGTTGGTACTTCCCGGGGTGCTGTAATATTTCGAGATCTCGATAAATTCATCCAAAGTCACCTTCACGGGGATGGATTTGGAGACGATCAACTCCGACATGGCGGCAACCATAATCACCGTGTCCATAAACGCGATACGATCGACCTCCCAGTTGCTGGTGAATTTGCCCAGATAGTCGGCATACTCCTTGAAGTGTACCAACGCATGACGGAAGAGCTCTACCACATAGAACCGATCCTCCTGATTCTTGTATTGAGCCACCAAGGGGGCTTCGGTCTGACTGGCCTTCATATCCGACAGGGTACGCACGACCATAATCGTTGCGAAATCAATGTCATCACTCCAGTAAATCGACTGTTCCTCGACCACCGACTCCAACAGCGGATCGTCACAGGCCGTCTGTGTATAGAACTTCTCGACCAAAGCTACATCCTCACGGAAGCTATGCGAACTCTTCTCCATGTATTTCTGGTAGTAGTCGCTCTCCAGTAAGGCGCCGTAGAGCCGCTTGATTAACTCCGGAGAGTTAGCCCAGCCCAGACTCTTCCGTTCCAAGTAGTCCGTCAATCTCTCCGAAGAGCGTAGCGCGGCAATGGCACGGTTGTCTATAAACTTGGTGTTGGGGTGAAGTTCCTCGGGGGAGGGCAGCTTCTTGCGACGTCCCAGCTCGATTCGTTGCTCGGCATAGGAGGCCACATCGACCACCAACCACAGCATTTGGTGGTACAACTCGTAGGTTTTGTCGATGCTGAACAGGAGACTCTTTTCCGTGGAGGCTAATGAATCCGATTCAGATTTAAAGTGAGCATAAAGGGCTTTGACAATCTTGATTCTTAATAATCTTCTGCTTAACATCTTTTCAAGAACTCTTTTGGGTGGGCAAATTTAGGCATTTTTTTCACGAAACAGAAAGAGATAGAGTGCTTTTTTTATCTTTGTGGAAAATTTAAGTCCATCATGCGATGGATGGGTCATGAACTCGCCGGTATACTCCTCCGATGAAGTCATGTAATGTATCCTCACTTCTTGTTCGATTACTTAACGTAAAACCGTGAGATCCTTCGACCTAATTGTAATAGGAGCCGGCGCAGCCGGAGTGATGGCAGCCGGAGTTGCCGCCCGTCGCGGCTGGCGCGTCCTGCTCTGTGAAAAGATGGAGAAGCCGCAACGCAAAGTGCGCATCACCGGAAAAGGACGATGCAACCTGACCAATATGCGCTCCACTACGGAGTTTTTGGAGAAGGTGCGGAGTTCCCGGGAGTTCTTTGCTCCGGCACTGCAATACTTCTCCAATCGCGACACCGTCGCCTTTTTTGAACAGATCGGTCTACCCCTGAATACCGAGCGGGGCGAACGGGTCTTTCCCTCCAGCGGAAGGGCTTGGGATGTGGCGACCCAACATATCCGTTGGTGCGAATCCCAAGGGGTGACGATCGAATGCCACACCCGCGCCGTCGACCTGCTGACCCAAAACCGACAGATCACCAGTGTCCTGCTCGAAACCCCGCAGGGTAGGGAAGAGGTGCAGTCTCCGCGGGTTCTGCTTGCCACGGGCGGAGCCTCCTATCCGGCCACCGGTTCGACCGGCGACGGTTACGGATTGGCACACCGTTTGGGGCATCACATCGTAGCCATCCGCCCCTCCCTCACCCCCTTAGAGAGCTCGCTGCACGGCACAGCCCAACTCAAAGGTCTGAATCTGCGTAACATCACCGCCCGCCTTCTGCTGAACGGAACCTCCGTTCAAGAGGAGTTCGGAGAGATGGAGTTCACCCCGTGGATCAGTGGAGCCATCATCCTACGCCTGAGTCGTCGTGCGGTCGATGCCTTGATCGACGGCGATCGGGTAGAGATCACCCTCGACCTCAAACCGGCACTCAGTGAAGCCCAGATTCGGGCTCGACTGGAGCGAGAGTGCTCCCTGCTCCCCCCCGCTGCGCCCGTGACCGCTCTGCTCCGCAAAATGGTTCCCGGGCCATTGGTCTCGCCGCTCTTGCGACAAGGGGGCATTCCGGAGCGCACTCCGTGCAAGATGCT
>JAQUZZ010000129.1 GCA_028691095.1 Alistipes sp.
ACTCCAAATTCCTTTATCAACAAAAGAAAAAGGCGAAAGAGATCAAGGCGAAGATCGTTAAAGTGGTGGTCAAAGAGATCCGTTTCGGGCCCAACACCGACGATCATGACTACAGCTTTAAGTTGAAGCATGCGGAGAACTTTCTCAAAGAGGGCGCCAAGGTGAAGGCATACGTCTTCTTCCGCGGACGTCAGATCGTCTTTAAGGATCAAGGTGAGATTCTCCTGTTGCGCTTTGCAACCGACTTGGAGGAGTGGGCTAAGGTCGAACAGATGCCGAAGTTGGAGGGCAAACGCATGATTCTGCTTTTGGCTCCGAAACCCAAAAAATAACCACGCACCATACGGGATTCGCCCACGCGAACCCTATAAATTTCAAACTCCAGAAGTATGAGAAGATCATACTTCGTGGAGTTTTTTTATACCTATAAAGCCGGATTGGGTTTCGCGCGCTCGACCCTTAGGCTATCGACCCTCGGGTTTTGCGCTTGAACCTGGTTTTGCGCTATTCGACAGCAGATGCCGACGGATCGGGAGGCGAAACACGCGCAACCTCATGACGTAGCCGACGCAGATAGAGTGCGCGCAATAAGAAGTAGAGCAATCCCAAGAGAATGTAACCACCCGCAGCCATCCAGAAAATCTGATCCCGCACATAAGGATAGAGTGCCACAGCCCCCACGATCCCCACCCCGAAAGAGAGTAGGAGATGCACCGAAAAGGTGATCTTCCATGAGGCTTCGACAATCCCTATCATATAATCCCCCAAGTAGAGACCTATATCGGTCAGTGTGCTGGTCACGTGCGAGGGGCGCAAGGAGACCCCGCGATAGGTGCGGATCAATCCGTTCTGGAACCCCATCCCCACACACAAAAAGAGCACAAAGTAGAAGCGGTTCAAAATCCACTGATAGGCGCAAGCCAGCAAAATACCCATCACCAGTTGAGCCTCGCCATACTTTCCCTGAATCCGAAACGCGCCGTTGCGATTCACCCAAGCCGCCATCATCGCACCCCACAAAAAGCAGAGCAGCATCACCCCCAACTCCAAGGCCACACGATACTCTCCCGTGATGGACTTCTGCAACAAGGTGATAAAATTACCCGTATAATGAGAGACCGAATAGGCGTAGCTGAGGAAACCCGCCATGTTCACAAAAGAGGTCAACACGCAGACGCTGTAAATCCAACCGCGCAAAAAGGGCTCAAAAAGCGTAGGGGTATCGGGATAGGTTTTCATAGAGACTGGACCGATTTTCACAATGACCGAGGGCTCAATTCGTGAAACTCACGTTCAAAGGCGAGCAACGGAAACTCACCTCTTCCAAAAATTGGCCAAGCTTCCATACCCACCCGATGCTTCAAGAAATATACCAAATATACCAATATTCTCCACGGCAACGATGCCAGCGGAGCGAACACACACCGCCACAATGCAAGCAGGGAGCGTGGCACTCGGCACCACACTCCCTGCTTTTTGCTATTTGTTTACGCAAACTCCCCCCTCTACTGCGCGTCGAGGGTTCTATCTTGCGCGGAGAGGTTACTCCACCTCCCAGTCGCTGCCGTCCTTGCGATCCTTCACCTTGATGCCGGCCTGTGAGAGTCCGTCTCGGATCCGATCGGAGGTAGCCCAATCTTTGGAGGCCTTGGCCTGCTGCCGGAGCTCCAGCACCAGATCCACGACCGATGAGAGCAACTGCGAATTATCACGCGCCAGATCGTCGCGCAACCCCAGAATATCGAAGACAAAACGGTGCATCACCCGTTTCAGATCGGCAAGATCCTCGGCCGAGAGCTTCTGTTTGCCGTCATACACTTGGTTGATCGTCCGTACCGCCTCAAACAATTCGGAGATCACCATCGGGGAGTTCAGATCGTCGTCCATGGCGGCCTCACAACGCGCCTCCAAGTCGTGCAGATCCACCGAAGAGGTGGCCGAAGGCTGAATCTTATCCAAGGTCGACACTGCTTTCATCAACCGCTCATACCCCTTCTCGGCAGCCTGAAGCGCCTCATTCGAGAAGTCCAGGGTGCTACGATAGTGCGCCTGCAAAATGAAAAAGCGGATCGTCATGGGCGTATAAGCCTGAGAGAGCAGCTTGTGCGTGCCGTGGGTCAACTCCTCAAAGGTGATGAAGTTACCCAAGGATTTGCCCATCTTCTGTCCGTTGATCGTAATCATGTTGTTGTGCATCCAATAGCGTGCCGCATCGTGGCCACACGCTGCGGTGCTCTGAGCAATCTCGCATTCGTGATGCGGGAACATCAGATCCATGCCGCCCCCGTGAATATCGAAGGTCTCACCCAGGTATTTGGTACTCATGGCCGAGCACTCCATGTGCCACCCGGGGAAGCCGTCGCTCCACGGCGAAGGCCATCGCATGATATGTTCGGGAGAGGCTTTTTTCCACAGGGCAAAGTCGAACGGGTTACGCTTGTCGCTCTGGCCATCCAGCGTTCGGGTATTGGCCATCATCTCGTCCAAGACGCGACCGGAGAGCTTGCCGTAGTGGTATTTCTTGTCGTAAGCCTCGACGTCGAAGTAGACCGAGCCGTTGCTCAGGTAGGCGAATCCCTGATCCAAGATGCGTTGCACCATCGCAATCTGCTCGATGATATGCCCTGAGGCATAAGGTTCGATACTGGGCGAGAGCACATTCAACTGCTCCATCGCACTATGGTAACGATCGGTATAATAGTGAGCCACCTCCATCGGTTCGAGTTTTTCGAGGCGTGCTTTCTTGCTGATCTTATCCTCACCCTCATCCGCGTCGTGCTCCAGATGACCCACATCCGTAATATTACGCACATAACGCACCTTGTAATCGGTGGCACGCAGGTAACGGAACAGCAGATCGAAGGTGATCGCAGGCCGTGCATGCCCCAAATGCGGATCGCCATAGACCGTAGGGCCACAGACGTAGAGCCCCACAAAAGGATCCTTGAGGGGTACAAATTCCTCTTTCCGACGTGTCAGCGTATTGTAAATCACAAGTTTTGAATGCATAACCCTATTTTTAAATTCAGAACAATGGGGTAAATTTACAAACTTTTTGAATAAGTGCAGACGAATCGGTGTTTTATACCGTTCTTTTTATAATTTTGCAACTTATTAGATTGGGAGAGTGCGGTTGCGGCAGGTTACAGGTCGTGCACGCCGCTTGTTTTGCGATCTATCTTTCTTTCGTATTAAAAATCAACCCCATAGATTCTATGAAGAACGCTTTCAAAACATTCAATCTCCTCGGAGGGTGGTTCTGTTTTGTTTTTGCTTCGGCCGTCTATCTGCTTACGATGGAGCCGACAGCCAGTTTCTGGGATTGTAGCGAGTTCATCGCTACCTCCTACAAACTTGAGGTGGGTCACCCTCCCGGAGCTCCGCTCTTCATGATGATCTCACGCTTCTTCACGATGTTTGCCGGCCCGCAACACGCTGCGGCAATGGTCAACGCCATGTCGGTACTCGCCAGTGGAGCCACCATCATGTTCCTCTTCTGGACCATCACCCATCTGGCTCGTCGCGCCATGCGTCGTCGCGAGGAGGAGCTCTCCACGGCTCAACAGATCGTGGTACTCGGAGCCGGTCTCATCGGAGCATTGGCCTACACCTTCACCGACACCTTTTGGTTCTCGGCCGTCGAGGGTGAGGTCTACGCCCTCTCATCATTCTTCACGGCCGTTGCCTTCTGGGCAATCCTGAAGTGGGAGAATGTCGCCGACGAACCCCACGCCAATCGTTGGTTGATCCTAATTGCCTACCTGACCGGGTTGGCCATTGGTGTCCACCTACTCAACCTCTTGGTGATTCCTCCCATCGTGCTGATCTACTACTTCCGCAAATACCCCGTTACCCGCTGGGGCATCGTGAAGGCTCTGATCTCGTCGGTGGTGATCTTGGTCGCCTCGATGTATATCATCATCCCCGGAACCATTGAGTTGGGAGCTTGGTTCGACCGACTCTTCGTCAACACCTTCGGACTGCCCTTCAATACCGGCATCACCGTCTATGCGTTGGCGCTCTTCGCTGCCCTGGGTGTGGCGATCTACATCACCCACAAAAAAGGAAAAGTGCTGGCCAACACCATCCTGCTCTGCCTGACCGTGGTTCTCTTAGGATACAGCTCTTACGCTTCAGTGGTGATTCGTTCTGCGGTGAACCCACCCATGAACAGCAATGCCCCGAACAATCCTTACGGGCTGCTCTCGCTGCTCAACCGCGATCAGTATGGAGCCCGTCCCTTGGTCAAAGGCCCCTACTACGCCTCGCAGCCCATCGATTACGTCTACAAAACGGCCTACTACAAAGGAGACAGCGGACGTTACGAAGCGGCTCAAACGTTGGGAGGATACAAATATGATCCGCAATTCGAGTTCTTCTTCCCGCGTATGTACTCCGAGAAGGCCAGCGACATCAAGGCCTACAACAACTGGGTTCCGATCAAAGGACGTAAGATCATTCACGGCGACCAAACCATCACGGTGCCGACCTTTGCCGAAAACATGAAATTCTTCTTTGCCTACCAGATGAACTTCATGTACTGGCGGTACTTCCTTTGGAATTTCGTCGGACGCCAAAGCGATATTCAGTCCACCGGTGAGATCACCGACGGCAACTGGCTCTCCGGCATCAACGCCATCGACCAGCTCTTCCTTGGCCCTCAGGACAACCTCCCCGCCGAACAGGCTCAGAACAAAGGACGCAACGTCTACTACTTCCTACCCCTGCTCTTGGGATTGATTGGGTTGATCTATCAGCTCAACCGCGACGGACGCAACTTCTCAGTGGTCATGGCCTTCTTCATCATGACCGGCGTGGCCATCGCCGTCTACCTCAACTCTCCACCCGCCGAACCGCGTGAACGAGATTACGTCTTTGCCGGATCGTTCTATGCGTTCTGTATGTGGGTCGGATTCGGAGTGCCGGCACTCTACGAAGCCTTCAAACGTTGGTTCAAACGTGAGAATCGCGCAACGGCTCTCATCGCTACGGTGTTGTGCGCCTCGGTGCCTGCTATTCTTGCTGCTCAAAACTGGGACGACCACGACCGGTCAAGACGCTATGTAGCCCGCGATTTCGGAGCCAACTACCTCAACTCTACCCTCCCCAATGCCATCATCATTGATTATGGAGACAATGACACCTTCCCGCTGTGGTATGCACAGGAGGTCGAGAACATCCGTCCCGATGTCCGTGTGATGAACAACAGCTACCTGGGGGGCGATTGGTATATCGACCAGATGAAATTCA
>JAQUZZ010000130.1 GCA_028691095.1 Alistipes sp.
TCGGAGTGCGCGATGAGAGCATCGGAAGCGACAGTGCCGGGGATCGGTTGCAAGAGGAGTTGGCGATCGGGATGCACCGTCAACATCGCGTTCATCCATCCGGTCGGCTGCATCACCCGCACCGCATAGCTTCCCGAAGGGGGCAACAATTTGGTGGGCGCAACGGAATCCAAGGTTCCGTCAGCGTTCCATCGTCCACTCAACGGATAGGGCGCACCCAAGAACTCCACAACTTCGGCCATCCGCCCCGCCCGAATCATCCGCCGAATCACGGTTGAACTCACCTTTTGGTGCTCTACCTGCTGGGCAGCAATCACCTCCAGATGGAAGCCGTACTCGGCCGCCAAGGCATCCAAGGCCTCTGCACTCCCCTCTTGGTTATGTCCCAAATGGTGATTGTAACCCACCATGAGGGTATCCACGTGGAGTGCGCCCACCAGACACTCGGCCACAAATTGCCGTGACGAGAGCTGACGAAATGCGTCGGTAAAGTGCACCACAATCGTATGATCGACCCCCACCGAGGCAAGCAACTCCAATTTTTCGGACAACGTCGAGAGCAACTCCACCCTCTCATGACACACCACGGTGCGCGGATGAGGATCAAACGTGATGACCACACGCTCTCCGTCGCGTTCGTGAGCCAACTGCCCCAGACGCTCCAAGATCGTCCGGTGACCCCGATGCACCCCGTCATAGGAACCGAGGGTGACCACCGGTCGGCGAATCGACCCTACCGTTGTGAAATCATAATATACCTGCATGGCTACCCTTGATTTTCGGCACTCTCCTCCGACTCCTTGACAAAATAGGCAACCTTCTCCAGCAGCGTGGTGATGTCGTAATTCTCCACAAAGATGCCACGCGGAAAATTGAGCGGCATGGAGGTGAAGTTCAGCACCCCCTTGATCCCCGCATTGATGATGGGAATCACCAGCTCCGAGGCGATCGGGGTTGGTGACGAGAGAATCACGATCTTAATCTCCGAGCGTTGCACCTGCTCCTCAAAATCCGAAATATGAAAACAGGGAATCTCGTCGATCCGATGACCCACCTTGGCCGGATCGACATCAAAGCAGGCCACAATCCGCAGCTTGGAGCGTCGTCCATTGAAGTATTTGGTCAACGCCTGCCCCAGATGACCCATGCCGATCACCCCGATGTGTTCCACGTTGGGGGCGTCGAGAATCTTGCCGATAAAGTCGATCAGCACCTCCACATCATACCCCTTCTTGGTGTCGCTCGAAAACCCGATCAGCATCAGGTCGCGCCGCACCTGCACCGCCGTAATGCCGTGGATGCCGGCCAAAACGTGGGAGAAGATATGCGTAATCCCCTGGCTATGACAGGCAAGTAACGTACGACGATACTCACTCAGTCGTTCGATGGTCTTTTCAGGAATCGTATTCATGGAGGGTTTGGTTCAATGGATCGTCGCATCCTTACGCTATCCCTGCTTCGACCCCTCTCTCGAACGATCGACTCCGCAGGCGCCCCCATCACGGGAAGCCCCAATTAACGTATCGGACACTCCACAAAGATAACACTTTTTCGTCGAACTACACACAGCAAACCACACCCCGCGGTTTCGAGGCGGCATCGGCCAAGCAACCCGTTTTCCCATCGGCAGAGCGTGGTTCGACCCGCACGCGTTTCTTTTCCTCCATTTATTTCGTACCTTTGCCCCCTCAAACCGAAAAACCGAAAGACTCATGATTCAAGGCGTTATTTTCGATATGGATGGGGTGCTGGTCGACAATCGCGATGCACACATCGAAGCATTTCGCATCATCTGTGAAAAGTATGGCGTACCGTTTGATCCATCCCAGTTTATGCACGCCTTTGGCATGACCAACGATCTGATACTGAAGATTCTGATGCCAGACGTGCTGCGCACCCACGACTGGAGGAAGATTGCCGTTGAGAAAGAGGAGATCTACCGCGCAATCTTTGAGAAGAGCATCGCCCCAGCCAAGGGATTGGTCGATTTTCTCAAGGCACTGAAGGCTGCCGGATACCGCATGGCCGTCGGTTCGTCGGGCAACACCCCCAATGTGAATTTCGTTCTGAATCGTTGCGGAATCACCGAATATTTCGATCAGATCGCCAACGGCGATATGATTACCCATGGCAAACCCGATCCGGAGGTCTACCTGCTGGCAGCCCAAAAGTTGGGATTCGCCCCTGAGGCGTGCGTGGTGGTGGAGGATGCTCCCGTGGGCATTCAGGCCGCACGCCGTGCGGGTGCCAAAGTGGTCGCCATTGCCTCGACCTTCGAGCGGGAACAACTTGCCGACTACGACCTGTTGATCGACAACTTCACGCAGATTACTCCGGCGCAGATCAAAGATTTATAATCGGTTATACTCCTTAACGCACAACGCACGGCTCCATCGAATGGAGCCGTGCGTTGTGCGTTAAGGGTTCGTCTCGGAAAGCCCCGACACGATCTTCCTATGTTTTTTTCGCTTGAGCTTGCGCTTGCGCCCGAGCCTCAGCCTCTCTCTTTTTGCGCGCCTCGACAACCGTCGTAATATAGATGGTGAAGATCGGGAAGAGCATCATGCCCGATGCAGCGAGCACCACCGTAAAGATCTGTCCAATGGCCGTTTTGGCAAATACGGCGGCTCCCACGGTCGTGACGTTCATGAAGGCCCACCAAATGGCTGCCCCATACGACGACACCCCCTCATTGACCGGATGCTCAAACATATAGAAAATGAGACTCGAAAAATAGACCAAGGAGAGCACCATCAGCAAATAGGAGATCAGCATACTGGTCGCCCGACTCCGCGCCAACCACCCCACGGCAATCGCCAAGCCATACCCACTGCGAATCAAGGGAATAAAGCGCAACAGAAAGCCCGTCTCATGGGATATTTCCATATCAAAATACGCGATCAAATGGAGATAGGGGATCGAGACCAACAGAAAAATAAAGTTACGGCAGAAGAAGCGTCCGGGGCGTGGATTCAGCGCAAAGCGGACGAAGAAGTCGAGCAAAAAGGCAATACACACCCAAAACTGCACTTGCATATAAACCCGATAATATTCGGGCTGTGAACTATGTAGTGCCTCAAAAGAGAGGGCTACAATCACCACAATACTTCCCAAGAGCACCAGTCCATTCAGAAGCTGAATCACCCAACGTCCCGGAGGAGCCTGCATCATGGGTTCAATGGGAGGGGGCAACTGAGAAAGGGTTGCCGCAGAGGAAGAGGGATCGACAGAGGCCATACGCACAAAGGGTTAAAAGTGATATGCGGGGTGGTACAAAAAAAGTGCCGCACCCCACACACCTTCCTCCATTTCATTGAGATTTCGCATGCCCCACCCCCTTGACAGGCATAGAAAACAGAAGGTTTTACAACTCCTATGCAAGTCAAATGCGAAAAAAAGTCCACATGAGCCGAAAAAATAAAACAGTTTTATAACTTTGTGGGTTTAAAAACGGGCTTTAGTAAACCGGCTGACCTGTTTTTCAACCCCATCCGGTTCGATCAAGATTCATCGTTACAACGCTTATGCGGGCTATCCGTTACTATTTTTGGTGCTTTCTCGCTCTGTGGTGCTCGGCGTGTAGCACTCCTGCGCCTGAAGATTTTGAGGTTTGGGGCGTGGACGTATCCCGTCATCAGCAGAATGTCGATTGGGAGCAGGTTGTCGATGCCGAAATGCCCTACTTCGTCTTTATCAAAGCCACCGAAGGAACCCTAATCATCGACCCCACCTACGCACAACATCGCAAAGAGTTGGAGCAAAGCGGAATCACCTGGGGAGCCTACCACTTCTTCGGGCATCGCACCTCCGGCAAAGAACAAGCCCAGAATTTTATCAAAACCGCAAAACTTCGCAAGGGAAATCTGTTGCCGGTTCTCGACATCGAGATGCACCGCTTCATGACCGATCCCGAAAAAATGGTGCGCGAAGCCAAAGCCTTTTGTCGCGAGATCCATCGCTACTATGGAGCAAACCCCATCATCTACTGCTCCTCCAACTTCTACGAAACCTACCTACGCAAAGCGTTCAAATCCCGCGATTACACACTGTGGATCGCCGACTATCGTCGTTGTCCCACCGTCGACTGGCAGCTCTGGCAGCACACCGACTCCTACTCCATGGAGGGCATTCGCAAAAAAGTGGATCGCAACGTCTTTCGCGGAACCGAGAAAGAATTTCAAAAACTCATCTTACCATGAATATCGAAACCGACTTTTTAGTAATCGGCAGTGGAATTGCCGGTCTGAGTTTCGCCCTGAAAGCTGCCGAACACGGCAAAGTAACGATCGTCACCAAAGGCGAATTAGGAGAGTGTAACACCGATTACGCCCAAGGAGGCATCGCCTCGGTGATGTATGACCCCGACACCTTCGAGAAACACATTCACGACACGCTGGTCTGCGGAGCCGGCATCTGCGATCGCGATGCGGTCAATCAGGTGGTCACTCACGCCCCCGGGGTCATCAAGCAACTCATCCAGTGGGGTACGAAGTTCGACAAAGATGGTTCGGGACGCTATGAGTTGGCGCGCGAAGGCGGGCACAGCGAACACCGCATCCTACACCATAAGGACATCACCGGTCACGAGATCGAACGGGCGTTGATCAGCCGCGTCAAACGGCATCACAACATCGAGATTTTTGAGCACTATTTTGCCGTAGATCTTCTCACCCAGCACCATTTGGGCAAGTTGGTCAAAAAGAGCACCCCCGACATCACCTGCTTCGGAGCCTATGTGCTCAACCTCAAGAAGCATGAGATCTACACCTTCCTCTCCAAAGTCACCGTGATGGCAACCGGCGGTGTGGGCAACATCTACCACACCACCACCAATCCCAGCGTGGCCACAGGCGACGGAGTGGCCATGGTGCATCGAGCCAAAGGCGTAGTCGAGGGGATGCAGTTCATTCAGTTTCACCCCACCTCACTCTACAATCCGGGCGAACGCCCCTCTTTCCTCATTAGCGAAGCGATGCGCGGATTCGGAGCCCTGCTGCGCCTGCAAAACGGCAAAGAGTTTATGCAGAAGTACCACCCTATGGGATCCCTCGCCCCTCGCGATGTCGTGGCACGAAGCATCGACCATGAGCTCAAAATATCGGGTGAAGAGTTTGTCTATCTGGATATTACGCACAAAGATCCCAAAGAGGTCATCAACCACTTCCCCAATATCTACCAGAAGTGCCTCTCGATCGGCATCGACCTAACGAAGGATAT
>JAQUZZ010000131.1 GCA_028691095.1 Alistipes sp.
GGATCGAAGGCCCGATTCTCCGAGCCAACCTCTATGCGGGAGAGGTTTTCGACGCCACAAAACAGATCCCCCAATGGGCTGACGCCCACACCGACGCCTCCAGCTGGAAGCACGCACAGGTTGCCCAAGGCATTATCCCGCAGGAGTTGCGACCTCAACTGATCGAGCCGATCCGAATGCAACAGGAGATCGCCCCCGTATCCCTCTGGAAAGACTCGGCCGGAAACTGGATCTATGACTTTGGGGTCAACGTGGCAGCCATTCCGTGTCTCACGGTCGAACAACCCTCCGGCACACGCATCAAAATGCGGATGGGCGAGAACCTCAATCCCAATCGAACCATCGACTTCAGCACCACAGGCCCCGGAGCAACCGGTGTGATCCAAACCGACGAGTACATCTGTGCCGGAACGGGACGCGAGAGCTGGACGCCACGCTTCACCTATCACGGTTTCCGCTACTTGGAACTCTCGGGAGCCGCCACCGAACCGCAACTCTCCTGGCTCAAAGCCATCACCGTCTACACCGACGTTCAACCCCGTGGCTCCTTTGAGTGCGCCAATCCGCAGATCAATCGACTCCACGAGATGGCCGTGCGCACCATGCTGAGCAACATCCACGGACTCCCCACCGACTGCCCCCACCGCGAACGATGCGGATGGTTGGGAGATGCCCATGCCGTTGCGCCGTTTGAGAACTGCAACTTCAACATGGAGAATTTCTGGCTCAAATACTTAGAGGATATTCACTCCTCCTCTTCGGTCTTCTTGGAAAATACACTCCATCAGAAGTTGTATAACAGTGAGTTCTACTTTGCCGACAAACAACCGGGCATTCCCTTTATGATCTCCCCGGGACGTCGCCTCTGCGGGGTCGCCTCTCCCGACTGGGGTACGGCGGTCGTCCAACTCCCTTGGTATGTCTATCTCTATTACGGTTCGACGGAGGCGTTGGAACGCTACTACCCCGAGATGAAACAGTGGGTCGACCACATCGAAGCGCTGACCGAAAATCACATCGTGCCTTACGGTCTGGGCGACTGGTGTCCGCCGGATGGCAACGCAGCGATCGACTGTCCGATTCCCCTCAGCTCCTCGTTGTTCCACTATCTGGATGCCTCGTTGCTCTCCCAATCGGCTAAGGCACTGGGCAAGACCGAGGATGCAAACCACTATGCCGTGCTGGCCGAGCAGATCGGCCACGCCATCTGCAAGAAATTCTACGATCCGCAGAAAAAGAGTTTCGGCAGCCAGACAGCCAATGCCATGGCACTAAGTTTCGGGGTCGTACCCGCGGGTGATGAGGAGGCCGTCTCCGCAGCGATTGTGGAGAATATGGCGCTCTATCACGACTTCATCCACACCGGCATCTTCGGTTTAGGGCATATCGGACAAGCCCTCTCCCGCTACGGTCACGCTGCTGAGGCATGGCGTGTCTTCACCAAAACCGGAGAACACAGCTTTGCATGGATGTGGGAGAATCCCATTTCAGAGGCCACTACCCTGTGGGAGACGCTCCCCGTCAGCAACTCCAGTGCCGCCGTAGGACTCAAGGCCTCGTTGAACCATCCGATGGAAGCCGTCTTCGACACGTGGTTCTACGAAGATATTCTGGGTATTCGCCCCGACGCCTCAGCCCCCGGCTTCAAGGTGGTTCGGCTGGATCCGACCCTTACTGCATCGCTGTCCTGGGCGAAAGGGAGCATCGAGACGCCCTACGGCAAAGTCTCCAGCAGTTGGAAGCAAACCGACGGTCGCCTGGAATGGGAGATTCAGATCCCCGCCAACGCCTCGGGTCTCGTGGCTCTGCCCGTCGGGAAGGCCATCACCATCGACGGAGCCGCATGGGACGAAGGACTCTTCCCGGTTGTCCTGCAACGTCCCGATGCCAACCTTTGCCGCTTCCCCTCGGGAGACTATGTGATTACGGCTCAGTAAGCCCTCGCGATCCTCTCCCCCAAGAACGAGAGAGAGTGATCCACAAGCCCCAATTTTAACAAAACACCCCCGTCAGATAGAATGCTGACGGGGGTGTTTTGTATTTTGAGCGACTTGTGAGTCACCCTTTTTTTATATCGCGAAATGCTACTCCTTCGCCGGCTCGTGCTCCACGGTCTCCACGGTGCGTTGTTCGGCTTGGGTAAACTCGTTTTTCAAGGTTGCCATGGTCTCTTTGACACTCGTAATCTTTTTGGCCAAGAAAGCATTGGCTCCCGCAAAGGCATACCCTTTGGAGAAGTTTCCTTTGGCTGCATTGTAGAGTGCCATAATGATGCAATAGGGGCTCTTCTGATAATCGCAGGTCTTGATGCAATGGAAGGCACAACGTTTGGGACGAGTCAGTCCGGCACGCACCTTCCGCAGGAAGTCGCCCACGATCGCCCGCCCGGGCAATCCCACAGGGCTGGCAATGATCTCAATATCGGTCTTCGAGGAGGAGAGGTAGGTCTGCTTGAAGGCCAAGGAGGCATCGCACTCGTCGGTCGTCACAAATTTACTTCCCAGTTGCACACCCGAAGCCCCCAACTGCATGATGCGATAGATATCCTCTCCGGTGGTCAAACCTCCGGCCGCAATCACAGGAATTGCCTTCTGATAGCGTGTTTCATAGGTCTGAACCTCCGTAATCACCTCCGGCAAAATGTGCTCCAAGGAGAAACGTGCATCGTCGATCTGATTGTTTTTATATCCCAGATGGCCTCCGGCTTTCGGCCCCTCAACGACAATCGCATCGGGCAGATAGTCGTAGTTGGTCTTCCATTTCTCGCAGAGAATATGGGCAGCGCGCGCAGAGGAGACGATCGGAACCAACTTGGTCTTGCTGCCTTTCTGCAAATAGGAGGGCAGATCCAAGGGCAATCCTGCACCGGCGAAGATAATATCTACCTTCTCGGCAATCGCCGTGTGAATCATGTCGGAGAAGTTGCTCAATGCCACCATGACGTTCACGCCAATGACGCCGCGTGTTTTGGCACGTGCTTTACGAATCTCCTCTTTGAGACCCAAGATACAATTTGTTAGGTAATCCTTGGAGAGTTTCGGATACAACAACCCCAATCCCGCACAAGAGATGACTCCTACGCCTCCCTCATTGGCAACCGCCGAGGCGAGACCCGAGAGCGAAATTCCAACCCCCATCCCGCCCTGAATAATCGGGGTGCGAATCAAAAGATCGCCAATCTTTAATGTTTTCATGTCCATTCATTTTAAGTTGAAAGGTTCCAAGGAGTGTGAACCCATACCCATCGTGGTTCGTTCTCCTCGTTTTACCCCTCTTTTCGCCCCTACGCAAGAGTCGAAACTAACTTTCCCAAACTTCAGAAGTGCCGCGGGGCGGCTAAATTTCGTTTCGGGATCTATTTCTTCTTCTCCACACATTGAGGGCTTCCAAAAAGTCTTCGTAGATCACTACTTTTTCTTTTCAAGGGATAAAGGTAATGCAAAAAAGAACCATCTCTCACATAGATCTTAAAAAAATACGATTCCCAACCGACGAATTGTAACCCACACGCCTCACTGATCGACAAAAAGGCAACACGTTTGTGCCATTGCACCGCACGTGCTTCCTCCTCCTCGGGCAATCACCCATGCCACGAGAGTGTCGACTTCAACGAGACCCAAGCGCAAAACGATCACAAGAAAGATTTTGAATATGCCTTTCCACGCTATCTCATAGGGGAATCGCGCAAGAATCGATCGGAAAAATTAGAGAGGAGGGGAACCGTTCAAACACCGGTTAAGGCAGGGCGTCGAAGTGCAATGCGCTCGCCCCAAGATCCCGAGAAGTAGCCACGGCAATACCCCGTTGATTCTGCTCGTTGACCGCACAATAAAAATGATAGACCACACCCTTGTATTTCAAGACAAAGGATTTATGAGCAAACTGCTGGTCGTAGGAGCAGGAGGGGTAGATCAGCTCTTCGCCCTGCCAATCGGTCCAATGCACCAAGTCATAAGAGCACGCAAAACGATTGAACGCCCGATAGGGTTTCTGATCCCAGAACGCCCCAAAGTAGAACATCACATAGAGTCTCCCCATGCGTTGAATTTGCGCATCCCCCGTAATGCCCTTCGGGTGCTCCAGCACAGGTTGAGTGGCATAACGCCGCCAATGCTTCAGATCCTCAGAGGTGGCAATGCCGATGCACTCTCGCCACACCCCGTCTCCTTTGGCGTTGTAGAACATCACAAAGGGAGCGCCTAACTTTCGTCGCGGAGCCTTGAAGACGGAACTTTTGTAGAGCGTATAGTTCTCCCACTCCCCGACCCCACTATCTTTGGGCGTCATCACCGGAGTCTCCCAACTCTGCCACTCGTGGACTTCAGCGGGGGAGCGATCGGTGTAAGCCATTCCGATATTGAGTTGACCCGCTTCATAGCCCTGCGAAGCCCCTCCGATGTAGGAGAGCCAATAGTTTCCCTGAAACTTCTGCGGTCGGGGTGCCTCACCCCAACGATAGCTACACAACGAGAGGTATCCCCCGCGCTGTGCCGCATCCCATGCCCCCTCGTGGAACGACAAGATGCGACCCAGCGTCTTCCACTCCAGAAGGTTGTCACTCTCCGCCAGCCAAGTCTCATAACCGGTTCCCTCCGACGAGGTCGACTCCCCGTCGTAACGCACATAGGTCATATACCATCGCTTCCCGACCCGAAAAACCGTAGGCGAATCCACCAAGCCACCCTGTTCGGAGGCGGTAATCACCAAGCCATATTTGTACGGGGTGCGCACCTCTTGATAGACCCTCTCCATGACCTCGGTCGGGACCTCGTTCTGTCCGTAGCCCACCCCCACCGAAAACATCATTCCAAGCCAGAGGCCAACGCCTCTAAAAAGTGTAATTTGTTTCATGATCTCTACATTTTCCACAAAGATAGCAAACGGGTTACATCCCCCAAAGACCCAACCTCCGTACTCTTCGTAAAAAACCTCTCTATCCACGGAACGTCACGTGTGACATTGCACGCCCCCCCTTCCCCGCTATCTCGTCGAGCCGCCTTTTTAACCCCTACTTCATCAAAATTACCTCTCGCACCACGGAGAAGTAAGGAAAATCCAAAAAAAAGCTGTACCTTGTTTCCGATTTAGAGTCTGTTTAAAAATATCATTTATAACCATTTTAGCATCAGTGAAATAAAAGCCAAGTATATCATATTTTCCGAACACACCACCTTTCGTTCATAATCCTTTGCTAATCTTCGGAAGTCA
>JAQUZZ010000132.1 GCA_028691095.1 Alistipes sp.
AGGCTACACCTCCGCCGGGGATGATACCCTCCTCAACGGCTGCACGCGTGGCGGCCAAGGCGTCGTCTACACGGTCTTTCTTCTCTTTCATCTCCACCTCTGAGGCTGCTCCGACATAGAGTACCGCAACACCGCCGGCCAATTTGGCCAAACGCTCTGCCAACTTCTCTTTGTCGTAGTCGGAGGTCGAGATCTCCATCTGTTTGCGGATCTGAGCTACACGGTTGGCGATAGCCTCTTTGTTGCCCACACCGTCCACAACGGTTGTGTTCTCTTTGGTGACGATCACTTTGTCGGCCGATCCGAGCATCTCCAAGGTGGCCTGATCCAGAC
Organism: Alistipes sp.; assembly: GCA_028691095.1. GTDB lineage: Bacteria > Bacteroidota > Bacteroidia > Bacteroidales > Rikenellaceae > Alistipes_A. Next base: position 334 of record JAQUZZ010000132.1, read on the forward strand.
GGATACCGCGCTCTTCGGAGATTACCGTACCTCCGGTGAGGATGGCAATATCTTCCAGCATCTCTTTACGACGGTCGCCAAAGCCCGGAGCTTTGACCGCTGCAATCTTCAGTGTGCCCCGCAGTTTGTTGACTACCAAGGCGGCCAAAGCCTCGCCATCGACATCCTCGGCAATGATAACCAAGGCGCGTCCGTTCTGAGCTGCCGGCTCCAATACGCCCATCAACTCCTTCATGGTCGAGATCTTCTTGTCGGTGATCAGGATCAACGGTTTCTCCAATACGGCCTCCATCTTCTCGGAGTCGGTGATGAAGTAGGGAGAGATATATCCGCGGTCGAACTGCATACCCTCAACCACATCTACATGAGTCTCGGTTCCCTTGGCCTCCTCGACGGTGATTACACCCTCTTTGTTGACCTTGCCCATTGCCTCGGCAATCAGTTTGCCGATTGCGTTGTCGTTGTTGGCCGAGATGGTGGCAACCTGCTCGATCTTGCTGATGTCGCCTCCAACCTCTTGGCTCTGTTTGCGCAGATTCTCTACGACAGAGGCAACGGCTTTGTCGATACCCCGTTTCAGATCCATCGGATTGGCTCCGGCAGTTACGTTCTTCACGCCGACGCCTACGATGGCCTGTGCCAATACCGTAGCGGTGGTGGTGCCGTCTCCGGCATCGTCCGCAGTTTTCGAGGCAACCTCTTTGACCATCTGTGCACCCATGTTGGCGAACGTATCCTCCAACTCAATCTCTTTGGCTACGGTGACACCGTCTTTCGTAACCTGGGGAGCTCCGAATTTTTTGTCGATCACGACGTTACGGCCTTTGGGGCCCAGGGTTACCTTTACTGCATTGGCCAACGCGTCCACACCCTCTTTGAGTAGTTCGCGAGCCTCGGTGTTATATTTAATCTCTTTTGCCATGGTAATTTGTGTTTTTTGAAATAAAGCACGAGTGGTGCTCTTGGGTTTGATTCAAAAGTGAAGCTTAGATAATCGCCAGAATATCGTTCTGTTTCATGATGAGGTAGTCCTTCCCATCCACGGAGATCTCTGTGCCGGCGTATTTGCCGTACAGCACTTGGTCGCCCACTTTGACCTCCATCTTCACGTCGGTCGTGCCGGGGCCTACGGCCAATACTTTACCTGCTAACGGTTTCTCTTTGGCGGTGTCGGGAATGAACAAGCCTCCTGCGGTTTTCTCCTCTGCGGGATTGGGTTCGATCAGAACCCGGTCTGCTAATGGTTTAACGTTCATGACTTTTGTTATTTTAAGATTTGTGAATGTAATTAAGGGTTATACCTCCTCGCGCGGTGATGCGAGGGTTGGGGTGCTCCTCTTTCGAGGAACGACTCTATCTTTTACACATAGTATGCCAAACGAGAAATGGCAGGTTTTTGCCTCAAAAGGCTGACAAAAGAAGCTGCGAATTGTCAGTTCTTGTGCCACAATGTCAGTCTCTGCCGTGTGGGTTGGCGATCCGAAGTCCTGAAGTAGTCGATTTCGGTAGACGCCTAAACTCAACAGCCTCGGCTTGAATCATTCAAACCGAGGCTGTGAAAGGAATGGGATAGGGTGAATCCGAACCGTTGTTTAGTAGCTCTTTTTCTTTCCCTTTTTGCCGGCAGCGCGCTTGTCAAATCCGGCTTTGCCACCCCATGAGGGCATATCGGAGGATTTGGCATCCCATTGGATCGAACGCCAATCTTCGTTCCCCTCTTTGGGTGTACGACTCTTCGAGTGACTCTCTGTGCTGCGTGAGCTCTCGCGACGCGGGGCTCGGGAGGAGCTGCGTTCGCCACCTGAGTGCGAGGGTCGAGCATCGTCACGCCGACGCCGTGGACGCGATTCCGAGGAGAAGTCGCCTTCGCCTTTTCGTCCGTCCTTTGCAATTTCGGCAATGGGACGACCCCCTTGGTTGATGTTGTTGAGCTGGCGAATGGCCTGCTTGGCATCCGAGAAGGGAATGGTGACAAACGAGTAGCTGTCCATGATGCGCACATCGTCAATCTTGCTGTCGGTCAATCCGCATTCGCGTTTGAGCAGATCCACCAACTTGCGGTTGTCGTAGCCGTCCAGCTTGCCGATCGAGATGAAGAGGCGTGCCGTACCGCGACGATCGACATTGATCGATCGGATCTCGGGGTAGCTGCTCTCTTCCAGCTCGTTCTTGAAGGCCAGCTTCAGCAACGAGGCCAGAGCGATCTGAGGCTCCAGATTGGAGAGCATCTCACCGGCCATATCCATATATTTGAGATAGGATTCGTTTCCTACGACTTCGGAGAGATCGTCTTTGACCTTTCCTTTCTTGATCTCCACGACATCCTGTGCCGAAGGCAGAGCCACTTTCTTGATATCCACCTTGATCTCGCGTTTGAGCGAGCTGAATTGTCGAAATTCCGAGTTGGAAATGAAGGTAATGGCGGTTCCCGTGTTTCCGGCACGTCCGGTACGTCCGATTCGGTGTACATAGGATTCGGTGTCCTGGGGCAGGGAGTAGTTGATGACGTGGCTCAGGTTGTTGATGTCGATTCCTCGTGCTGCCACATCTGTGGCAACCAGAATGTTGATTGCTTTCTTCTTGAATTTTCGGAGAATCTTCTCCCGTTGAGCTTGCGAAATATCGCCGTGGAGGCCATCGGCAGCATAGCCGCGTTCGAGGAGTTTGCTTACCACTTCGTCCACGCCCACCTTGGTGCGGCAGAAGACGATGCCATAGAACTCAGGTTCTACGTCGATGATACGGGTCAAGGCGTCGAACTTGTCGCTGTCGCGCACCTCGAAGTAGATTTGGTCGGTCAGATCGGTGGTTACCTCTTGGGCAGGGACGCGCAACTGCTCCACGTCGTGCATATATCGTTGTGAGAGGTGGATGATCCGATCGGGCATGGTGGCCGAGAAGAGCAGAATGCGTCGATAGTCGTTGGTGTTGGAGAGAATCTCTTCCACGTCTTCGATGAAGCCCATGTTGAGCATCTCGTCGGCCTCGTCCAGAATCAGATAACGAAGATCCTGAAGGTGGAGTGTGCCGCGACGGATATGATCGAGGATACGCCCCGGAGTTCCTACGACCACGTCGACGCCCTTACTCAGGCGGCGCAACTGCTCACTGATCGAGGCTCCTCCATAGATCGGGGAGATGACTAATTTGCGTTTGGTATTGAACGAGAGGATCTCTTCGGTCACTTGCAGCGCCAATTCCCGTGTGGGAACCAAGATCAAGGCCTGCGTAGATCCTTTGGTAGGGCGAAGGCGTTCGAGAATGGGCAGTCCGAAGGCTGCGGTCTTTCCGGTTCCGGTCTGGGCTTGTGCAATCACATCGTTGTTGCGTGTTTCGTCCAGCAGAACAGGGATGGTAAGTTTTTGAATAGGGGAGGGTGTTTCAAAACCTTTGGCGCGGATGGCGTCCAAAGTGGCATCGGTAAGACCCAATGCACTAAATTCTTCTAATTGCGTCATAAATTAAAGTTAAAACGATGACCGACGTGTAGATGCTTCGGTCACTACGCCAGAGGGACGCACGTTCCGATACAAGACAAATCGTAAATTTCGGGACAAAGATACATTAAATAATGGAGAAATCGACAATTTAAGTAATTCCAAAGAATTATTACGCCATTTTCTCACGGTATGCCTCGAATCTGCCGATGGGCTGATTGCTAATCCATAGCACGCTGTGCTTCATACGAAAAGCATGATGCGTGATGCCTCTGATTTGGGGGTACGTTATCCGATCTTTCGGAATTTACACCATAACCACAGCAGCACCACCAACCCCATGCCTATCCCGATCCACCGTAGGGCGTGGTTCGGCCGTGCGCTCTCGTGGTGCTCAGTGAGGGAGGTGCGCAGGCTCTGCTGCCGATCGGTTTGGGTTTGAGCTTGTTGTTGGGTTTGCTGTTGCGAGGAATGGATGCGCTCCGTGCCCCGCAGGTAGGTGACTTGTCGCAGGGTTGAGGGGAGGGTCGGTGTGGAGTCGGAGTTTGGTAACGTGTCGGGTGTGTAGCGGGCTACGAGAAGTTCCCAAGTACGCAGATCCTCTTGATCCCAGCGGTTTTCGAGGTGTAGGTTCTGCTGGGTGGTGTGGCTCGAATCGGATTGAAGGATCACCTGTTGCTTCTGAAGCAGCCGTGCGGGACGACATTGCCCAAGAAGCAACAGCCCAACCCCGATCAGCAGATGCAGAGGGGAGAAGCCGGTGTACCTCATACCCCAAAGAGTTGAGGGTGGAGCGGCTTGGGGAAGCGTCGTCGCAGGTGCTGTTTGAACTCTCCGACCGTGATCTGTTGATCGCGGTTGAGGTCGAATCCCGGGTTCTGCTGAGCGATGAGGGCGGCCGACAACCGCGAGGTTTGCAGTATGTAGGTGTCCGGTTTGCCGATGGCGACCGGAAAGAAGCAGGCCAAGTAGAGCTCTTCAAATCCTCGACAACGTTGGGCGTAAGGGCGAAAGAAACGCTCTACATAGACCATCTGCTCGACGGCGCTCATTTGGAGTAATGCTTGGGAGGAGGTTCCTAAGGCCTTGGCCGTGGCGGGCATAAACTGAATCAGCCCTACCGCTCCGCCCACAGGATTGCGGGCGGTAGGGTTGAGTCGACTCTCACTCCACATGATGGCCATCAGATGCGAGGGGTCGACCCCAAGATGCTGGGCTACCCGATCCACGCAGCGCACGAACTCTGGGGTGACTTTTTCTTCGTACAACATGATTTTTCGGATTTAGAGGTTAGGCGTTTAGTTCGCGGTCTACCCGTTGTTTCATAAAGCGTTTCAGGCTTCGGAAGACCGCGTGTTCCGAGATTTCGGCGGCATTTTCCAGATAGCTCCACAGTTCGACGCCACAGGCAAAGCCGGGGAATAGGTTGGCCAG
>JAQUZZ010000133.1 GCA_028691095.1 Alistipes sp.
GATTGTAAGAACCTAATCTTTCAATAAACTTACCATCGCGTGGTGCCCTGCTGTCCGCAACGACAATGTGGTAAAATGCATACCCCTTGCGTCCGTGTCTTTGCAATCTGATCTTTGTTGCCATTTTATTTTATTTAATTATAAATGAATGCCCAAACTCGTTGAGCGGGCGCAAAGTTAGCGCTTTATTTTTGATTTACAAATTTTTATTTCCTTGTTTTTGAGAAGATGGCTTTTATGCGCTTCATATCAAACTTGGGGGTGCGGTCGTAGAGGTAGATACCGTTTTGCTCCTGCTCGACATCGGTGAGCTGGGTGTAACAGTAGCCGTCAATGTGATCGCGGGAAAGAATGGCATCGACCTGGCTCTCGAGACGGGTGTAAAACTCTTCGAGGGTCTTGGGGCCTTCGCCATACCCCCACCCTGCTTCCTGACTGGTGCGACGGTTTTCGGGTACCCACTTGATGCCGCCGAACTCATCGACTAAGTAGGGCTGACCGGCGTAACTGCAGAACTTGGCTTTGCTGTTGCGGTAGGGCTCTACGCCGGGCTTGAGGGTGAGCTGCTCTTTGAGCTTCTCGCCGTCTTGCATGTAGGTGTGTACGGTCCCGAGGTCGGTGATGACGTGGTCGTCGCCACTGGCATCGTTGACGGGACGGGTCGGATCGATGGCTTTGGTGGTGGCGTAGAGGTCGCGGATCAGACGGGGATAGACGGTGTTGTCGGAGCCCCAGGTTTCGTTGAAGGGGGTCCAGGCCACGATAGAAGGATGGTTGCGGTCGCGCTGGATAATCTCTGTCCACTCGCTGATGAAGTTGCGGCAGGCGAGTTCGTCTTCGGTGTTCATGCACCAGCTGGAGGATTCGCCCCAGGTGAGGTAACCGAGTTTATCTGCCCAATAATGGAACCGTTCTTCGAAGACTTTCTGGTGGAGACGGGCGCCGTTGAAGCCGGCTTCTTTGGAGAGGAGGATATCGTTTTTCAATGCTTCATCGGTGGGCGCGGTCCAGATGCCTTCGGGATAGAAACCCTGATCGAGCACGAGACGCTGGTAGTAGGGCTTATTGTTGAGGTAGAAGCGGTTGCCTGCGACATGAACCTTGCGCATGCCGGCATAGGAGCTGACTTCATCCAAGAGGTTGCCTTTGGGATCAACGACCTGCAGTACCAAGGTGTAGAGGTGCGGGGTCTCTGGCGACCAGAGTTTGGGCTTCTTGACAGGGAGTACGAGGACGGTGCTGTTGGCAGCGGGGGCTTCTTTGAGGGCTACTTTCTTGTCGCCGTCTTTGACGATGACACGGAGGGTGTTGCCGCTTTCGTTGTAGAAGAGGGGACGCACGACAAACTGCTGCTGATCGAGGTCGGCCTGGATCTGTGCGAGTTTAAGTCCCTGGGGTGCGACGGGTTCCATCCAGACGGTCTGCCAGATGCCGGTGGTGCGGGTGTAGCTGCAACCTGCCGAACGGAGGGCGGTGGATTGCTTGCCGCCGGTCTGCTGTCCGTTTCTTAACTCGTCGATGACATAAACGACGAGGTTGTGGCTCTTGCCTGCCTGCACGAAGTTGGTAAGATCGACTTCGAAGGAGGAGGTGCCGCCAGTGTGACGGGTCACGAGCTGGCCATCGAGATAGATCTCGGCGATATAATCGACGGCTCCGAAATGGAGGAGGATCTTCTTGCCTGCCCAGTCGGCGGGGATGTCGAGGGTGCGCTGGTACCACATATTCTCGATGAAGTCGGTATAAGCCACCCCACTGAGTTTGCTCTCGGGACAGAAGGGAACGGTGATCTTGCCGTCGAAGCCTTTGGAATTGGTATAGCCTTTCTGGGCTCCGGACTTGTTGAAGTCGAAGGTGTAGCTCCAGGTGCCGTTGAGGTTGACCCATTGGGCGCGTTCAAACTGGGGTCTCGGGTACTCGGCTCGAGGCAGCGCAGCTGCCGTAAAGACGGCGAACAGCAATGCTGCCGCGGTCAGAATCGTGAAAAGTTTGTGTTTCATGATGTTTTTAATTGATTAGTTGATTGTTCATTTTTTTTGATTTTCTGTCTTTCCATAGCCGTACCCATAGCCATAACCATAACGTTTGCCCTTCACATCGCTGTCGTTGAGGACGAGGTAGAGGTTATTGAGACGTTGTTCTTCTTTGAGCTTGTTGATGTATTTCAGACTCTCTGTGGTGGTTACCTTTTCACGAACCACATAGAGGGTAACGTCAGAAAAACGGTTAATAAGGAAGGTATCGGAAACAACACCCACTGGGGCACTGTCGATGATGATCATGTCGTATTGAGGACGGAGCGTCTCAATCAGAGTGTCGAGTGCGGGTCGTAACAGCAACTCATTGGGGTTGGGCGGCACGGCTCCTGCCTGAATGATATAGAGGTTGGGATAGCTCGACACGGTATGGACAATCTCTTCGGCGGTCATCTTGCCCACCAGATAGGAGGTGATGCCGGATTTCGTTTCTATATCCATATAATCGGCCAGTTTGGGGTTGCGGATGTCGAGACCGATCAATAAGATCTTCTTGCCCAGAAGGGTATAGGAAAGGGCCAGATTGAGCGCCGCGTAACTCTTACCTTCCGCAGGGGAAGTGGAGGTGACGACGATCACTTTCTTATCGGGGGTATCGAGAATGAAACTGAGGTTGTTGCGCAGGGTGCGGAACATTTCGCGCGAGGGAAGGTCTTTTTTGTCATGGATCACCAGCGACTCTTTGCTGTCAGAATGGGGGATGATGCCGAGCACAGGGACCCGAGAGAGTTTATCCACCTCTTCTCTGCTGCGGATGGTAATATGCAACAGATCGACCACATAGATGATGCCGATGGGTATCGCCAGGGCTAACGCCAGACAGATGAGCAAAATCCAGTCGCGCCGGGGAGAGACTGGTCCCCATGAAGCGCGTGGGGCTACGATGGTCTTAGCCTTGTTGGAGGTGGCGGCAAGGGTCAGACTGGTTTCTTCGCGTTTCTGGAGCAAAAAGAGGTAAAAGGATGCTTTTAACTCCTGCTGCCTCTTGACTTCGGAGAACTCGCGTTCCAACCGCGGGATCGACTGAATGCGGGCGGAGTTGAGGGTGTCTTGCTTGGAGAGATCCTGCAAGGCAATGGTGAGTGACTTGAGTTGGTTATTGACGTTCTGAAGGATATTGGCACGCATCGCATTTAAGTCGGTTACAGACTTCTGATAGGCGGGGTTGCCTTTGGCATCTGCCCGATCGAGCCGTTCTTTGGTGAGGAGCATCGTATTGTAATCAAGGATCATCTTCTGCAAGCTCTGATCGGTGATATTGAGTGCGGGGATCGCTTTGCTTTCGTTGCCGGGTCGGAGAATGTAGCTCTCGACCATACGGACAACGGCCAGTTGGGTTTCGACATCGGAGGCCTTGGTCTCAGTCTGACCGGACTTTTGGAGGTAGAGCTGTGCCTCGGAGGAGATATCGGTCACTTCGTTGATCTGTTTGTATTTCTCAACATTCTGCTCGACGGAATCGAGTTCGCCGACAAGGACTTTTAACCGCTCGTCGATAAAGGCGGCGGTGTTCATGGCGGTCATATTCTTGTCTTCAACGGCCATGCGGTTATAGACTTCGATGAGCTTGCGCATGAAATCGATGCCTTTCTGACGGTTGGTGATGTTGGCATTGAGTTCGATCAGACTCCCTTGCTTGTCGCCCAATACAGCCGAAACACCGGAAGCATAGGTTTGTGCCATCTGTTCTGTGGGATAGATCGTCACTTTGATGGGAGGCATCTCTGCCGTCCATTCGGCGGAAGTAGCTGTGGGGGCTACATAGAGTTTGCCATACGGGGTGTTGAGATAGTTGGGTAACCGGTTAATTGAGTAGCTTTTTTCAACGACTTCACCGTCAACCCAGAACGTACCCTGGATCTGGTACCCTCCGTTTGGCTTGCGGACGAAGACGAAGGGAACAGCCCCGGGAAGCGAATCGGTGGAGGTCTCTTCGAAACGGACATAGACCGGCGACTGGGTATAGAGATCGACATTGCGGAGTCCGAAGCGGGCTACGTAGTTGGTCTGCAGTTCCAGACTCTTGATCACTTCCTTCATCAGGTCGGGAGACTTGAACTGAGCGATCTCATTGGGCATATTGCTTTTGGGCTGGAGCATGCCCATCGCATCCAACGCTGAAAAATCCATCCGGTTCTGATCTTCATCACGCAGAAGGACAGAAGCGGTGACACTGTAAATGTGCGGAGCGTGAAGGTAATAGATGGCTCCCAAAGCAAACACAACAATAAAAGAGAGAATGAACCACTTCCAATGACTCAGATAGTGCTCCAGCAATTCACGCAAGTTGACCTCTTCCTCCTCTTGTTCTTTCAGCTCATTCTCTTTTTGTTTCATGGTTCACTTTGTTTTATTCTCAATGGCTACTGTGTCGAAAACGGTCGGGATCTTCAGACTTGCTTGATCAGCTCCAACATGCGGGCGACGCCTTCTTCGAGTTCGACCTGATGGTGCCAGCCGAGGGCGTGGATGCGGGAGACATCGGTGAGCTTGCGCATCGTGCCATCGGGCTTGTCGGGGTTGAAGGTGAGTTTGCCTTTGTAGCCTGCGGTTGCTGCAATCAGTTCGGCGAGTCCGCGGATGGTGATTTCCTTGCCGGATCCGATGTTGAGATGACAGTTGCGTATCTCGGGTCCGCTGCCTTTGAGGTCGCTGAAGTTGATGCGCTCCATCAGGAAGACGCAGGCATCGGCCATGTCTTCGCTCCAGAGAAACTCACGGAGCGGGGTACCGGTGCCCCAGATCTGTACTTCAACGGTGCCACAGGGGTATTGCAGGATGCCGTATTTCTGTAGCTTCTCACGGATAGCTACTTCGGGGGCTTCTCCTCCTACTCCTTCCACCGGGTTATTGGCGAAGTCGTTGCGAATGGCCGCCCATGCTTTCTGCTCGAGCCAGGTGGCGAGCTGGATGCGGCGCACCAGGGACGGAAGGACGTGTCCACGCTCGAGGTCGAAATTGTCGTTGGGACCGTAGAGGTTGGTGGGCATCACGGCGATGTAGTTGGTGCCGTACTGGAGGTTGTAGCTCTCGCACATCTTGAGTCCGGCGATCTTGGCGATGGCGTAGGGCTCGTTGCTGTATTCCAGCGGCGAGGTGAGCAGACAATCTTCGGGCATGGGCTGTGGGGCATTGCCGGGATAGATACAGGTGCTGCCGA
>JAQUZZ010000134.1 GCA_028691095.1 Alistipes sp.
AACGGGGTACCAACCGATTGAGAGCCATGATTACCGCACTGTCGTTCACCTCTTTGCCCACTTTTTTCTCGATTTCAGGTTTCAGCTGGCGAGCCAGAGCTGAGAGGTTGACCAGTCCTTCGACTAGTGCACCCGCCAGGAAGGGTTTCTTCTTGATGACCTCTTCAACAGCGTTTGGAATCGTGAGCATGGGGTCAGTTTTTGCAAGTTAGGAAAGGTCGGCCTCCGCAAAAGAGTAAGCGTGTGAGGGCTGAAATCGAATCGGGTGTCTAAAATTTTACGTTCACCCAATTTGTTGCAAAAAAATAGAAAATAGTTGAGAAAAACAAACAAAATGTTCTACATTTGCCCAAAAATATGGGGTTGGCCTTAGGTCGTTAATTTTCAGTGATTTCCTAAGGGCTGATCGTGCAAGGTGAGGCGCTATGTTCTGCTTGGAAGGGATCGGAAGAGGCAACGGGGCTGAAGAGCTTGGTGTTTATAAGCTACTGAAGGATTGTGTGAAAGGTTGTATTTTTCTATCCTGCGATCCCTTGTCCGGTAAGGAATTAGGATAACCCCCTAAGAAAAAATCGTATTTTATGAGTAAAGTGTTGAAATTCGGTGGAACGTCAGTAGGTTCGGCCGAGAACATGAAGAAGGTGGCTGAGGTGATTCAGCACGAACGTGCACGCATTACCGTGTTATCTGCCATGTCGGGAACCACCGATGCGTTGGTGAAGATTGTAGCCTCTGCCGAGAAGGGCGATCAGGCAACGATCGAGGAGCTGTTGGCCATGCTGTCCGAGAAATATACCCATTGCATCGAAGGGGTGCTGGTGTCGCATCGTGCGGCTGCGGAGGCTCGATGGGCTGAGGCGACGGCTTTGATTCGTCGCGAAGCATCGAATTTCCACGAGTACACCTCTGAGCGTGCCATCATTGCACAAGGCGAATTGGTGACCTCTGCCATTTTCACCTATTACCTGCAAGAGTTGGGGTTGAAAGCCGTCTATCTGGTCTCTCCCGAGTTTATGATTACCGATGCGGAGGGTAAAGTGGATACCGTGCGCTTGGAGAAGGAGTTGTCGCAGCGCGTGCTCGACCCTGACACCTACTACGTGGCACAGGGATTTATCTGTACCAACGCCCGGGGTGAGTTGGATAACCTGGGACGAGGCGGTAGCGATTACAGCGCAGCCTTGATGGGTGCGGCCATTCATGCCACTGAGGTTCAGATCTGGACGGACATTGATGGAATGCACAACAACGACCCCCGCTTTGTGGAGCACACCTATCCGATTCGTCACATGAGTTTCGATGAAGCGGCCGAGTTGGCCTACTTCGGAGCCAAAATTCTGCACCCGGCAACCATTCAACCCTGTAAAGATCAGGGTATTGCCGTGCTTCTGAAGAATACGATGGACCCCAAGGCTCCCGGAACCACCATCTCCAATCTGGAGGATGATACGCGCTCTTTCCATGCCGTAGCAGCGAAGGACGGCATCACGGTGATTCGGATTCACTCGACGCGGATGTTGATGGCTTACGGTTTCTTACGGAAGGTGTTTGAGGTGTTCGAGCAGTATCGCACGCCGATTGATATGATTACCACTTCGGAGGTTGCCGTGTCGCTGACCATTGATAGCGACAAACATTTGCAGGAGATCGTGACGGAACTGGAGAAGTTGGGAACCATCGAGATCGAACGCAACAACTCGATTGTCTGCGTTGTGGGACGGATGGAGCATGGCGATGCCGGATTGGCCGCCAAAGTCTTCAAGAGCCTGAGCGCGATTCCCATCAAGATGATCTCTTATGGTGCCAGCCACCGCAACTTGGCTCTTCTGGTGGGTACAGAGGATAAAAAACGGACGCTTCAATCCCTTAACGACGGACTCTTCTAATGGATGCACAAGCAAGAATCAAACAGATACAGGAGCGGCAAACCCCGTTCTACTACTATGATATGGAGTTGTTGCGTCGTACGTTGCAACAAGCCGGTGAGGCGGCCGGTCGCTATGGCTATCGGATTCACTATGCGGTGAAGGCCAACTACGACCCTCGGGTCGTTGAGGCGGTGCGTGAGGCCGGCATGGGTATGGATTGCGTGAGTGGCAATGAGGTGCGTATGGCGATCGAGAGCGGTTTTTCGGCTGCGGATGTGGTTTTTGCCGGAGTCGGGAAGAGCGATCGAGAGATCGAGTACAGCCTCCAGCAGGGCATCTTCGCCTTCAACTGCGAATCGTTGCATGAGTTGCAGGTGATTCATCAGATCGCCTCCCGCATGGGAAAGAAGGCGCGTGTGGCTTTGCGCATCAATCCGGATGTCGATCCGAAGACCCATCGCCACATCTCCACGGGCAAGGCGGACAATAAATTCGGAATCTCCTACACCGAAGTCGATCAGGCGATTGCTACGCTCTCCGAGCTTTCGTCGCTGGAGATCGTGGGGTTGCATTTCCATATTGGATCGCAGATTCGGGATTTGCAAGTCTTTGAACAGCTCTGTACTCGGGTCAACACGATCAAGACGTGGTTTGCCCAGCAGGGGGTGGTGTTGCGTCATCTGAATATGGGCGGAGGATTGGGCATCAACTATGACGATCCGCAAGCGGAATTGATCCCCGATTTTGCCCGTTATTTTGAGATCTTCCATCAGCATCTTGCGGTGGAGGAGGGGCAGACCGTTCATTTCGAGTTGGGACGTTCGTTGGTGGCGCAGTGCGGTGAGTTGATTACGCGCGTGCTCTACAACAAGACGACCGCACTGGGAGGTAAGATCGTGATTGTCGATACGGGAATGACCGACTTGATTCGTCCGGCACTCTACGGAGCCAAACATAAGATCGAAAATCTCACCTCCACCGAGGGCTCCGAAACCTATACCATCGGAGGCCCGGTGTGCGAATCTTCGGATATTTTTGCTCGCGAAATCGAGCTTCCGGTCACCTCACGTGGCGATCTGTTGACGATGCGTTCGGCCGGAGCCTATGGAGCTGCCATGGCGTCGCGTTACAATATGCGCGATCTGCCGGGGGCGGTGTACAGCGATCAATTATAGCAGAACCCCAACTTTACACTTTATAAAATTTACCTCCGTAGAGTCCGTCTCGAAAATTTCTTCGGGACGGATTCTTGTATTTTGCACGATCGGAGCGGGATAAGGGGGGTGTGAATTGGCGGTTCTCTAAATTTTTTGTAACTTTCGCACCTCTATACGTGCTTTGAAGCGATGAGGTGGTCTTGTGCCACGCAATCTTTGACTGCGTGTGGAGGTCGTGCCTGAGAGTGCGGCAAACGGAGAAGGTGTAAAAAATGAACATAGCATCATGAAAATTTCATTGAATTGGCTGAAAACCTATATTCAGACCGACCTGGATGCGGAGTCTATTGCCCGCTATTTGACGCAGATCGGACTGGAGGTTGAGGCTTTTGAGAAGGTGGAGTCGATTCGCGGAGGACTCGCCGGTTTGGTGGTCGGTGAAGTATTGACTTGTGAGAAGCATCCCGATGCCGACAAACTGCACGTCACCACGGTGGATTTGGGAGATGGCGTGCCCACGCAGATCGTCTGCGGAGCACCGAATGTGGCCGCCGGAGAGAAGGTGATTGTGGCAACCCTCAATGCCGTGCTCTACCCGGTGGGAGAAGAGAACGGATTTAAGATCAAGAAGAGCAAGATTCGCGGCGTCGAGTCGTTCGGAATGCTGTGTGCCGAGGATGAGATTGGCGTAGGTGTCAGTCACGACGGCATCATCGTGCTACCCTCGGAGGTGAAGGCCGGAACGCCGGCGGCCGACTATTTTCAGTTGGAGGATGACTATCTGTTGGAGATCGGTTTAACCCCGAACCGTGTCGATGCGGCTTCGCATTATGGCGTGGCGCGAGACTTGGCGGTCTATCTTCAGGTAAACGATATACCCTATCACTTCGCACTGCCCAAGGTGGAACCCATTGTGCCGGGTAGCGCGCGTACGATTGCGGTCGAGGTACAGCATGCCGAGGCGGCTCCCCGTTATATGGGAGTCACGATGACCGGTGTGAAGGTGGGCCCTTCGCCCGAATGGTTGCAACAGCGTTTGCGTGCCATCGGACTCAATCCGCACAACAATGTCGTCGATATTACCAATTTCATTCTGCATGAGACCGGACAGCCTCTGCACGCCTTCGATGCGTCGAAGATTCAGGGCGATCGCATCGTGGTGCGTACGTGTGCCGAGGGAACGCCCTTTACGACGCTCGATGGTGTGGAGCGGAAACTCTCGGCCGAGGATCTGATGATCTGCAATGCCGAGGCTCCGATGTGTCTGGCCGGTGTGTTTGGCGGTCAAGACTCTGGGGTGAGCGATTCAACCTGTGAGGTCTTCATCGAGAGTGCCTATTTCAATCCGGTATGGATTCGCAAGACGGCCAAACGGCATGGACTCAATACCGATGCTTCGTTCCGTTATGAGCGAGGAATCGACCCCAATATGACCCCTTATGCCCTGCAACGTGCCGTACAGTTGATCGGAGCGTTGGCCGGAGGGGTGGTGAGTTCTCCGGTTACGGATCTGTATCCCTCCCCGATTCAGCCTTTTCGTTTTGAGGTCAGCTATGAGCGCATGGTGCGCTTGATCGGCAAGCCGATTCCTCAGGAGACGATCCGTCGGATCATTCTTGCCCTTGATGTGCAGATCGAACGAGAGGAGAATGGGGTATGGACAGTCTGTGTGCCGCCTTATCGGGTGGATGTGCAACGCGAAGCCGATTTGGTGGAGGACGTACTGCGCATCTACGGTTACGACCGCATCGAGATTCCGGCTCATGTCAACTCGACGCTCTCCTATGCACCTAAACCCAATCGCGATAAGATCGTGAACCAACTCTCCGATCGGTTGTCGTCGTTGGGCTTTCATGAGATCATGAGCAATTCACTGACCAAGGCCGCCTATTACGACGGGTTGGAATCCTATAAGGCCGAGCATTGTGTGCGGATCATCAATCCGCTGAGTGCCGACCTGAATGTAATGCGTCAGACGTTGCTCTTCAATATGATGGAGGCGATCCAGCTGAATGTCAACCGTCGCAACGGCGACTTGAAACTCTATGAGTACGGCAACTGTTACTTCTACGATCCCAGCAAGGCCGAAGAGGGGGGGGTTGCACCGTACAGCCAGCA
>JAQUZZ010000135.1 GCA_028691095.1 Alistipes sp.
CTATGAGGAGGTGTTGCCGTTCCTCAGAGCCGACAACATCTTTATATACATTCTGCTGCTGCTCTTTTTCGTGGCGTTGGTCTCCATGCTCTACCTTTCGGATCGTTTCGGCAAGGCGGTGAGCGGGCTGCATGACTTTCTGGTCTCCACGGAGAACCATAACCCCGACTACACGCGGATCCGATTCCCCGATACGGAGCTGGGGGAGATTGGCAACCGGATTGTGACCAACTACCGGTTGCTCTGTGAGAGTCGCAACCTGCTGGATGCAGAGCGTGAGAAGCTGTTGCGCCACTTCCACTACTCCGATGAGGGCATCTGCATCTTCACCCCTGAGGGGGATACGCTCTATGCCAACAGCCACTTTATGCAGCACCTCAATACGATTCTCGATGCCCCCACCTCCAATCCGGTGACCCTGCTGGATGAGGCTGCGTTTGCCGCGCTGAGCGAATTTCTGAAGACGCATCGTCCGGTGCAGTCTCAGGCGACCTCCATTCCGCTCTGGGAGGGGAAGATCTCGGCCTCAGGACGCCATTATGCCGCACGGTTGCTGATCTTCAACGACAATAGTTATGAGATTACACTGAACAATATTACCGAGATCGAGAAGAATCGGCGACTCAAACAGGAGATGACCAACAACATTGCCCACGAACTGAAGACGCCGGTCACCAGCATTCGCGGCTATCTGGAGACCCTGCTGGAGCAGCCCAGCATCGACGCGGAGAGACATCATATCTTTTTGGATCGAGCCTATCGTCAGACCTTGCGGCTCTCGGATCTGATTCGCGATGTGGCCTTGATTACCAAAATGGAGGAGGCGACCGATCTGTTTGAACGGTGTGAGGTGTCGCTGCATCGGGTGATCGAGGAGGTGCTGACCGATTTGGGGCCTGTGATGCAGCGGTCGAAGGTGACCTTTGAGAATCGGATCACTGCTCCGATGCAGGTGATGGGCGACGCCTCGTTGCTCTACTCCGTGTTCTGGAATCTGACCGACAACGCCATTCACTATGCGGGCGAGGGGGTGACGCTCACCCTCACGTGCTATGCCGAGGATGAGGGTTTCTACTACCTGAGCTTCTCTGACAACGGCGTCGGTGTTCCCGAAAGCGAGTTGGAGAAGATCTTCGTGCGATTCTATCGGGTCGATGCGGGGCGCAGTCGTAAAACCGGAGGCTCAGGGTTGGGACTTTCGATCGTGAGCAATGCGGTGCGCTATCACGGGGGGCAGATCACGGCCAAGAATCGACGCGAGGGCGGTTTGGAATTTCTCTTCTCGCTCGCCAAGGAGGAGGGGCTCTGATTTCTGCCGCTCCGTGAGCGGTCGTACCCGCTGTATCGCCCCGATCCGACGCATATACGGCGTGGGGTCGGGGCGATATAGATTGAGACTGGGCTGTCAGAATTTCCTATTGAGGCTTTGTGATTGTCACACTTTGAACGGGTTGTCTGACAAAGTGGCATATCTTTGGGCGTGGCATATTAATTGTAAAAACCATCCGTAACCTTGAAACCTTCCCTTCCGTGGGTAGGTAGGGTATACCACATTGATTCTTATAAATAGCACGATGTGCTCAAAAACGTCAGATAAAGCGATGCAAAACGGAAAAATCGGAGTTACCACGGAGAATATTTTCCCCGTGATTAAAAAATTTCTCTATTCGGATCATGAGATCTTTTTGCGCGAATTGGTTTCCAATGCGGTGGATGCGACGCAGAAAATAAAGGCTTTGGCCGCCATGGGCGACTTCAAAGGCGAATTGGGGGATCTGAAAGTGCAGATTGCGTTGGATGCCGAGCAACGAATCCTGACCGTTTCGGATGCGGGATTGGGTATGACGGCCGAGGAGATCGACAAATATATCAATCAGATCGCTTTCTCCGGAGCCGAGGAGTTCTTGGCCAAATATCAGAATCAGGCCATCATCGGCCATTTTGGTCTGGGTTTCTACTCCTCCTTCATGGTCTCCGACAAGGTGGAGATCGTCACCCGCTCCTATAAAGAGGGTTCCAAAACCATGCATTGGAGCTGTGACGGTTCGCCGGAGTATACCCTCACCGAGGCCGAGAACGAGCGAAGCCGAGGAACCGACATCATCCTGCACCTGAGCGAAGATTGCAAGGAGTTTGCCGATCGCAACCGCCTCAAGGAGTTGCTCAAGAAGTATTGCAGCTTCCTGCCCGTGCCGATTCTCTTCGGGAAACAGCAGGAGTGGAAGGATGGCAAATACGTCGATACCGACAAAGATGAGGTCATCAACGACGTGGCTCCGTTGTGGATCAAGAAACCGGCCGATATTACCGACGCACAATACATGGAGTTCTATCACAAACTCTATCCGTTGGCCGAGGATCCCCTGTTCTACATCCATCTGAACATCGACTACCCCTTCAATCTGACCGGAATCCTCTACTTCCCCAAGATTCGGAACAACTTCGAGATCCAGAAAAACAAGATTCAGCTCTACTGCAACCAGGTCTTCGTGACCGACTCGGTGGAGGGCATTGTTCCCGAATTTCTGACCCTGTTGCATGGGGTGATCGACTCGCCGGATATTCCGTTGAACGTTTCGCGAAGCTACCTCCAGAGCGACTCCAATGTGAAGAAGATCTCGGGATATATCACCCGCAAGGTGGCCGATCGTCTCAATGAACTTTTTACCCAGCAGCGTGATGAGTTCGAGAAGAAGTGGGACGACTTGAAGATCTTCATTGAATACGGAGTGGTGAGCGACGAGAAGTTTGCCGAGAAAGCAGCCGATTTCGTGCTCCTCAAGAGTACCGAGAAGAAGTATTGCACGCTCAAAGAGTATGCGGAGTTGGTGAAGGGAAACCAGACCGACAAGAACGGCAATGTGATCTACCTCTATACGAACGATCCGGTGGCGCAAAACGCTTTTGTGGAGGCGGCACGAGGCAAGGGTTACGACGTGCTGGTGATGGATGGACCGCTGGATACCCACTTTATCAGTTGGTTCGAGAACAAGAATCAGGGAACCCGTTTCGTGCGGGTCGATTCGGATGTGGTCGACAAGTTGATTGAGAAGGAGACCGACCTGAAGATGGCGTTGAGCACGGCACAGCAGGATCTGTTGCGTCCGGTGTTCGAGGCGCAACTGCCCGACGACGCCAAGGTGCACTATACGGTGGCTTTTGAGCCGATGTCGGGGGGTCAGATGCAGGTACTCATCACCCAGAACGAGTTTATGCGTCGTATGAAGGATATGGCGGCCATGGGCGGTTCGGGGATGCAGTTCTACGGCCAGATGCCCGACAGCTTCAGCGTGGTGGTCAACGGCAACCATCCCTTGGTGGCGGAGATTCTCGGAGAGGTGGAGAGTGCTTATGGCGACAAGCTGAAGAGCATGACCAAGAAACTCGACGCCGCGACCGCCGAACAGACCAACCTGAACGAGTTGCTGAAGAATAAAAAAGAGGAGGAGCTCTCTCAGGAGGAGAAAGATCAGCGTGAGCAGCTCACCCAACGCATCGACGAGTTGCGTGCACAACGCACCGAGCGACTCAAGGAGATCGGCAGTGAGAATAAGTTAGTGAAACAGATTGTGGATTTGGCTTTGCTCTCCAATAGTATGCTGAAAGGCGAGAATCTGACCAACTTCATCCGTCGTAGTGTGGAGCTGATTGGTAAATAACCGGTCGGAGACGGGGTGGCCTCCGTGTCACCGATTCTTTCGATAGGGTTTCCGCGTTTTGAGTTCAAACGGGAGTCTGCCTGACCTTGCGGGGTCAGGTAGACTTTTTTTGTGGTATGCCGAGCGAACCCCATTGGATAGAGCACATTGCAACGAAATAAAGGATCATTCGGACGTTTTGTGGTAGTCTGGAAAAGAAATGAAGGATGCGACGTGCTTTTTGGTCTAAAATCCTTTGCCTCACCGAATAAATTTCTATTTTTGTGTGGGTTTCCTCTCCTTGTTTTCTCTCTTATGAACGCAAAAGCCACATTGGGGGCGATGGAAGATTGAGAGGGTGAAGCCGCATCCGCTGTATATTTTTGATCCCGAAATTTATAGTTATCCCTCTTCTTTCACGACGCTGATCATCCATGCGAATTGCACCTCTACTCCGGATCGTTGTCCTGGGATCTCTTCCGTTGTCCGGATGGGGTCAGGGTGCGGTGGTCACCTCCGACCAAGCCAGTCGTGCCGAGCAGATCCTGACCGAGGAGGCGGCCACAGAGCCGGAGACGCGCTGGTTGCTGACCCCGTTGGAGGCCTATGACCCTCCTTTCGGGTCGTTGGTGCGCTATAACTTGGGTTTTACACGCTATGCGCGTCGCGGCTATCCGTGGGGTGAGCAGCAGCAGACCCTCCAAGGGGTGACCTTAGATCACCCCTTTACCGGACAATCGTTGTGGAATCTCTTGCGTGCGGTGCGCGAAACGCCTCACGAGGAGTCGGTCTGCTATGGATTGGAGGGAGGCGAGGCGTCGCTGGGCGGAGCGAATGGCGTGTGCGATTATTGGGTCGTACCCGGCAAGCAGACTCAGGGCGGCTATGTGGGATGGCACTTTACGGATCGTCGTTACCGGCAGGGCACGCGACTTGGCCTGACAACGGGGCCGTTGGGACACGGATGGAGCTTGTTGCTCTCCGGATCGCGACGCTGGGGGCGCGATGTTCATATCCGAGGGGTCTATGCCGATCAATGGAGCCTCAGTGCCGCGGTCGAGAAACAGTGGGGAGGCCGCCACAGCTTGACGGCTCTTTTCCTGCTTGCCCCCGTGGAGGAGGGGGTGCGCAGTAGCATTACCTCCGATTGTGAGGAGTTGACCGACAACCCGCTCTACAACCCCTCGTGGGGCGAACAGGAGGGCTCGGAGCGATCGGCACGTGTGCGCCGAGAACGGCTTCCGATGGGGGTATTGACGTGGCGGTTTACGCCCGACGAACGGTGGTCGGTGTACTTGTCGGTGGCGGCGATGTATGGCGAAAGTTCGCACACACAGCTCGATTGGTATGATGCCTCTTCGCCCCAACCCGATTACTACCGCTATCTGCCCTCGGCCTACGATAACCCCACGGTCTCTGCTGCGGTTCGCGAGGCGTGGCGAGGGGGCGATCCGGCGGTGACTCAGATTGAATGGACT
>JAQUZZ010000136.1 GCA_028691095.1 Alistipes sp.
CCCTCTTCGGGGTGCTCTTCGGACATCGCAAGCTCTTTCCGCGCATCTCGCCCAACAAATCGTGGGAGGGATTCTTTGGCGGCGTATGCTGCGCCATCGGAACCGGAGCCCTGCTTTCGCTTTGGCAAGAGGGGTCGTGGATCATGTGGGCGGGAGCCGGCGGAGTCATCGCCCTAAGCGGGGTCGTCGGTGATCTGGTGGAGTCGATGATGAAACGCTCGGTTCAGATCAAAGATTCAGGACGCATTATGCCAGGACACGGTGGTTTTTTAGATCGTTTCGACGCTTTATTCTTGGCCGTCCCGTTTGTTTATACTTATTTTGCACTTTGGCAATGGATGCAAGGGTAGCCCCCTCCCAACGAGAAGCACTCCGAGGCGAAACGAAACCCTTAAAATCACTTTCAATATAACACGAGATTGACTCCCACCTCCCACGGATCCCCTCCGCTACGAGGTCTCTACCCAAACCGTATGGCATGAAAATTCATAAAGAAGGAAGAGCAATTATTCTGTGGGCCCTCCTGATCGCGGGAGCCCTTTCTGCGATCTCAGCCCTCGTTCTCCCCGCCCCCGGCGCATGGATCCTATCGAGCATTGCCTTTGCAGTGGCTCTATTCACTCTGATCTTTTTCCGCGTTCCGCATCGCGTTTTGCAACAAGAAGAGGGCGTGGTTTTTGCTCCTGCCGACGGAACCGTGGTGGCACTGGAGGAGGTGCGCGAAAATGAGTATTTTCAGGATCAACGGATCGTCGTCTCCATCTTCATGTCGATCTGGAATGTCCACATCAACTGGTTCCCCGTATCCGGAGAGGTGGACTACTTCCGCCATCACCACGGACGGTTTCTGGTGGCTTGGCATCCCAAATCCTCGGAGGACAACGAACGCACCACTACGGTGGTGGATATGGGAACCGAGAAGATCCTCTTTCGACAGATTGCAGGCATGGTGGCACGTCGCATCGTCTCCTACGCTCGCGTGGGACACACGGCAAAGCAGAACACCCAGTGTGGATTCATCAAGTTCGGATCGCGCGTCGATCTGTTTCTTCCGGTAGACGCTCAGATCCACGTCAAGTTAGGAGATAAGGTCGTGGGAACCCAGACCCGCATTGCCCACCTGAAGCGATAGCCCCCCTCCTCACTCCATCGTGGAGAGCGGTGTGGTTGGATACCCCTTTCAGGGGAGTGTGCTTGAGAGGAGAAGACGCAAGGCGAAGAAGTTCGGGAGAAGAGCCCCGACACGACAGCACAGATAGAGCTTAAGCACGATGCGTGAGATGTCCAAAATATACCGATACATTGTAGCCGGCGTCATCACGACGGTGGTTCTCTTCTTGGTGTGGTACTTTAGTCGCATCGTCGCCTACATTCTCATTGCTGCGGTGCTGGCCATGATCGGCAAGCCGATGACCGACCTGCTCTGCGGACTTCACATCGGAAAGGCTCGACTCCGCATTCCCAAATTCTTGGCCGCCCTCTGCACCTTGATTACCATCTGGATCGTCATTATCGGCGTTTTTGCGCTCTTCGTCCCGATCCTGTTTCAGAAGATCAACGAATTTTCGTCGTTGGATATTCCCTTTATCATCGACTCGTTTCGGGAGCCGCTGTTGTCGATCGAGCACTTCCTCAAGAAGACCTTCTCCATTCAAGACGACAACTTCTCCATCATCAATGCCATCACCGATCAGTTGCGCCCGTTGCTCAATGTCAACCTGATCAACGACCTGCTTGCCTCGATTGTCAATACGGTGAGCAACACGGTCGTTGCGGCCTTCTCCATCTCGTTTATCACCTTCTTTTTTCTCAAGGAGAGCAGCCTCTTCTATGACATGGTTCTCATCATGTTTCCCAAGAAGTATGAGGCCAACATCTCCCGCGCCCTCAACTCCACCACCTCTCTGCTGATCCGATACTTTACGGGGATCGTCCTCGAATCCTCCTCCATGACCTTCATTGTCTCGATCGGGTTGCTCATCTGGGGCTTCTCGCTCCACAATGCCTTGGTCATCGGGCTGATCGTCGGCGTACTGAACGTCATCCCCTACTTGGGACCCACGATCGGTATCGGCATCGGGCTACTGATCGGAGTCACGGGGCTCAGTGTCGATCTGTCGGTGGGAGGCATGGCGTTGCGCATCGCCGGAACCATTCTTTTCGCCCAAGGCGTCGATAACTTTCTATTGCAGCCGCTGCTCTACTCCCATCACGTCAAAGCTCACCCGCTGGAGATCTTTCTGGTCATCCTTATTGCCGGTTCGATTGCCGGAATCTTGGGTATGCTGCTGGCCATTCCGGCCTATAACGTCATCCGCGTTTTTGCCAAAGAGTTCTTCAATAATTTCCGCGTTGTGCAGAAATTGACCGAAAAGATCTGAGCCTCTGTTTGACAGAAGACTGCTTTTGCGGGATAACCACTGGCGATGGCCGCCGTTATGATTATTTTCTGGACGAGGCACTCCCCGGGTTTGAGGATCATTCCCCTGTTCCGTTGGGGTGCAGTAGCCAAACGCTAAAGCAATAAAAGGGTATGAGAAATCTATGGGGCAGACTCTTTTTCTGATCTTTGTTAGAGGTTGTCGTGTATGGTGTGATTCAACAAGAGGGTAACGAATCGAGAGACCTATTCTCTCCCTGGAATATTTATACGTTCTATTCGCGAAGCTCCGGTTAAAGTTTTTTTAAGCACAGCGTGCGATTTGTTCGCAATCCACACCCTCGGTATATCGGCATAGGCCGTAACCAAAGGGTTTGATAATTCTTGGAATGACTTAATAGGTTAAATTTATGAGATTGTTTTTTTTGAGTTTTTGCGTCATTGCGACGCTGGGTGTGAGCTTCTCAGGTTGTAAAACCTCCGTTACGCCCTCTTCGTCGGCGGTTCAGGCCGACTCTATCTGTACTTATACCCCCACAGAGCAACGTCTGAAGGCGTTGGGATTGGTGGATGTTGCAACGTTGGATTCGGGAATTGCCGTGCATCTGATTTATGCAACTCCCTATAATTTTATGGGGAAGGTGCTCTATAAAGAGCTCAATCATGCGTTTCTGCTTCCTGATGTGGCGAAAAGACTCATTGAGGCCAAACGTCGACTCAAGGCGATTCGTCCGGATCTGAACTTTCTGATTTACGATGCGGTACGTCCGATCTCTGTGCAGCGTGAGATGTGGCGTATGGTGGAGCATACCGAGATGCGTGATTTTGTGATGGATCCCACTACGGCAGCAGGCTCTCACAACCTGGGGAATGCGGTCGATTTGACCTTGATGGATTGCACGGGACAACCGGTGCCGATGGGCTCTTGTTATGATTATTTTGGGGACGAGGCACGCACGGTGATAGAGGATCAGTTGTTGGCCGAGGGTCGCATCACCCGTCGTGAGTTAGACTATCGTCTGCTGTTGCGTCGCGTGATGGGCGAGGAGGGCTTTACGGTGTATCCCGCAGAGTGGTGGCATTTTGATGCTATGCCGCTGGAGCAGGCACGCAAAATGTTGAAGCCCATAGAGTAGACACTTAGTGTGTTGCATGAAGATCCTTTCTGTGTCCCTTTTAGGTGCAGTAAATCTAAATCAATAAAGGTGTATGAGAATTCTATGGATCGGACTCTTTTTGAGTCTTGGCTTGGGAGCGTGTACGCGCGTGACCTATCCTCAGACCTCTTGGGAGCGGGATGATCGTGGTATGAAGGATACGGCTTTGATGGCATTGGCTCAAGCGGTAGGAGGGGATGGTTGTGTGATTTTGGACGGTAAAATTCTCTATCAGTGGGGGCATATTGCTCGGCCAGATGATTGGGCTTCGGCTTGTAAACCGATTCTGAGTACCCTGTTGTTTTGTGCCATCGACGAAGGATTGGCACAGTCACCGGATGATCGCTTGATCGATCATGGGGTGCCGTTGCGTGGGAAAGATACGACGATTACATTTCGTGCCTTGGGTGCGATGACCAGTGGTTATGCACTTTGCGAACCTTCGGGCGTGGCATATGCTTATAACGATTATGCTATCCAACTCTATCAGATCGCGTTGTTTGACTATCTTTTTCGAGACAATGCGATGACCGTGACACAGAATCAGTTTGCACACTTGCAATTTCAAGATCCTTATCATTACTCTGCTCGACGTCGCATTGCGCTGTCGGTCGAGGATTATGCCCGTTTGGTTTGGTTGTGGAGAAATCGAGGGGCGTGGAATGGGGAACAGGTTGTTTCGCGCAAATATTTTATGCGGGAAATGCGTCCTCAGGTTCCCTATGACCTGCCTCACGCTGCACCATGTGACCCGCGCGATAATCTGCATATTGGTTCTTATGGGGGTGGAGCTGATCATTATACGCAGTATGGACCAGGGGTTTACGGATTTAACTGGTGGTTCAATCGTCGCTCACCGCATACCGACGGAGCCTTGCTTTTTCCCTCTTTGCCGGATGATTTGATTTTTGCTATGGGAGTCCGAGGCCATTTGGCTCTCTTCTCTCCCAAACGAAACTATATCTTGGTCAGTGCCTTTGGTCGATGGGGAGAGGAGAATACACCGTGGCCTTGGCAACGAGTGAATGCTTTATTGTCTCGTTTTATTCAGCACATGGAGCAATATCAATAATCTACTAAAAATCAATGATGTGATTTTTGTGGATTTTAGGAGTAAACATTTGATGTCGATTTTCAGTGCCTTAAGTGGCCGGAAAGAATGATTGACCCCTTTGGTTACGGTATCTATCTACCTTATATACTGATGCGTTCATTGCTACTAAATAGTACTCTGCGCTTAGTGCGGAAAGCTTGCGCTAACTCCAAAAATGAGTTATTATGAAATTAATACGAATCTTTGTCGTCTTCTGTTGGTTGGGCGGTTCCACGCTATGGGCTCAGAATACCCCGTTGTGGCAGGGAAAAGGAAGAATTGTCATTAGTTGCGACGGCAATGTGCATGACCAGGACGATTGGGCAGCCGCGCCCATGATGTTGGCCTTGTTGGCCTCACAAGGTTTGCAGGAGCGATTGTCGCTCTTTGTGTATAGCGATCATATTTGGGCGGGGCACTCGGATGTGCGGGGACGCAATGGGT
>JAQUZZ010000137.1 GCA_028691095.1 Alistipes sp.
GAAGTTCTCCTCGCCATCCTTGGATACATAGGTCAACATCAAAGCCTGCTCCCCATCTTCGGTCGTTACATCGCACACATCCCACACCTTCTTGCTGAACCCTTCGATTCCACCGTGCAGGGTGTTGGGGCCGTTGTTGATCGGCAGATTGTATTCGACGCTATCCAACGTGAAACGACCGTTGGCAATCCGGTTGGCAAAACGTCCGGTAATCGCCCCCGCAAAGTTGTTACCCGGAGTCAGATACTCCCGAATTGAGCTGTAACCCAGCACGACATTACAGAAGCTATCTCCCTTTGCCGGCACCCACAGGTCGACTATGATGCCTCCATAGTTGGTAATCTGCGCCGTCATGCCATTGGCATTGCGGAGTGTGTAGAGCGACACCGCCTTGCCGTGAATCGTGGTGTCGAAAGCCGATGCCGGATAGAGCACCATACCTTCATTTTTTGCATGCTGTTTGCAGCAAGCCGCTAAACTTGCCAAAATCAAACAGCCCATCAAGATTTTTTTCATTCTTTCTTTTCGTTTTTTAAGCACACCGTGCTATTTATGAGCAAGAACCCTATCTGTATATTCAGCATATACCGTGAAAAAGGGCTCAATTATTCTTTGCAGTCACTTAACCATCGTGCCATTGATTGACAACAAATGGATTTGCATATTCCGCAATCACGGAGCAAATCGCGCGCTTCTGTCCTGGATAAAACTTCACCGGCAAGCCTCCTTTCGATGTCGCTTCACTCCTCAATGCACCTCAATACACCTCAACGCACCGGACGTGAGCTCCTCACTCCCCGCCTCGAATGCGTGAAAAAAACCGTATCTCTTCCTATAAAGATCTGCGGGCGAAGATACAAGGTTTTGTTGGAATCACAAATAGATCTTTTCACTTCTTAAAATTTCTTCAGACAATCAATCTTTTATCCTCTTTCATGCGAACCCATTGTCCCGTTCCCGTTCCCGAATACACATCCGATTCCTTCAAAGTGCAATTTTTGTCAAAAATTTGGTTTTATCTCTTTTTATCCATAGCTTTGGTTTGTGTATGGGTTCATTTTACCCCCTTTCGACGCTTCTTATCCCCGAGCAATCATGTGATAAGAGGCGTCGCAGTACACTAAGAGAGAGTGATTTCATGATTTAGCTCACCGATTTGACACGCAGGTGCGATCCCATGAAGAGTTCTCGGAGTCGGATCACACTCCGCCGATCCAATCGTTGGAGCTACGAACAACCAATAGCACGTTGTGCTTAAATTTAGAATTAGCATGATCGATAATTTTGATTCCAAAAAAGAGAGTGCCGGCGAAGGCGCAGAGGAGGTTTACTCTAAAGTAGTTCGTGCCGGTCGGCGCACCTATTTTTTTGACGTCAAGGCAACCCGTAACGAGGACTACTATGTCACCGTAACCGAGAGTCGCAAAAAGACGGAGCGGGACGGACGTTTCTCCTTTGAGAAACACAAGATTCACCTCTACAAAGAAGACTTCTGTAAATTCACCGAAGGGCTCACCGAGGTTGTGGAGTACATCAAAACCCACAAACCGGAGTGTTTCAATCCGGACGGTACCGCCATTACTTCGCCTGCGCTTTCCATTGATGAAGAGTTCGACAAACTCTGATCAAGGGCGCCTTTTTTTATTCACTTGCACAGCGTCCGGATCTCCTCCGGACGCTGTTGCTTCAGGCGGGGATCCGCAAGGGTTGCTCGGGGTGCCTGTGGCGTATCTCGATCGGAGCGGTTGTGCTCACCACGGAGGAGTTGAGGCCAAATAGCGACCAAGGCGTCTGCACCCTGAGCCATGAAGTAACCCCCAAGAAGGATTGAACCCTTCTCTCACGGTATATGCTGGATATACAGATAGGGGTCTTGCTAAGGAATGGCACGGGGTGCTTATTTCGCAAAAAAACGTTCGTCGAAGTTAATGAGGTAGAGTTTCTCGGTGGCACGCGTCAAGGCCGTGTAGAGCCACCGCAACAGATCTCGATTCAGCTCCTCCTCTCCAAAGAGCATCCGATCCACAAAGACACAACGCCACTGCCCGCCTTGGGCTTTGTGGCAGGTGACTGCATAGGCAAATTTCACCTGAATGGCATTGAAGTAGGGATCTTCGCGCACCTGTTTATAGCGTTTCGCCTTGGGCGAAATATCGGCATAATCCTCCACAACAGCCCAGAAGAGTTGATTGTGCTGCTCGCGGGTGAGCGCCGGCGCATCGCTATGCAGCGTATCCAGCAAGATCTTACCCTCCAATTCCACTCCGTCGTAATCCGGAAACGAAAGTTGCGCCTGCGCAAAGCGGAAGCCATACAACGTCTCCTCTCGACGGAAGCGAACCAAACGCGCCGTGTCTCCGTTGGCAATAAATTCGAGTCCACACTCCTTGTCTTGGGAGGTGTAGTGGTAGTTGTTCTTGACCACCATCAGTAGATCTCCCGACTCGATCTCCTCTTCACAGAAACGCACATTGCGTCGCACCGCCTCGTTAAAACGATTGGCTCGCTTGTTGGAGCGGGTGATAATCACGGTTTCCTCCATGCCGTAGCGGTCGTAGGCATCCTGCAATCGCTCCAGAATCTCACCCCCCTCCACCGCTTCCACATCCGGAAACGAAAGATCAAAGCGCGGAATCCGCTCAATGCCCTGTTCCAGCATACAACGCACCAACGTGGCATTGAACAGGATCCCCGAATCCACCGACTGTCGCATCACATCATCGAGTAATACCTGGTCGACCGTACCATAAACCCCCATCCGCTGCACATCCAAGGCGGGGCTCTCCTCATGCCCCACCGGTGGCAACTGTGCCTTATCACCCACCAGCAGCAGCCGGCAATCCACCCCCTTGCGAATGTAGGTCATCAGATCCTCCAGCAACTGCCCCGATCCGAAGATAGCTCCCTCCGAGGAGAAATTCGAGAGCATCGAAGCCTCATCCACGATAAACACCGCCCCCTTCTCTCGATTGTAATCCAAGGTAAAGGAGGCCTCCTCACTGGATAAGGAGCGTTGACGGTAGATCTTCTTATGGATGGTATAGGCTTGGGCTCCGGCATAGCGACTCATCACCTTCGCCGCCCGCCCCGTGGGCGCCAGCAACACAGAGGAGATGCGCATCTCGCGCAGCGTCTGCACCAAGGCGGCAATGAGCGTTGTCTTGCCCGTGCCGGCATAGCCGTTCAGGATGAAAATCCGATCCTGCGCCTCAGGTGTCAGGAACACCGCAAGCTGCTCGATGGCTTTTTTCTGCGCCAGAGTTGGCTCGAATCCAAAATTCCGGTATATTTGGGAGGCAATATGCGAAGCTAAACTCATCTTTACAGGATTTCAGCCTTTTGGAGGATCAAACGATCGGAGGCTCATTGCGGAAATCGGAGCGCGGGGAACCCTCTGCACACACGCGGTATGCAACACCCCCGTCTCGAAGACGCCGAACAAATGTACGGTTTTATTTCGACCAATCCACCCCTTTGGGCCGATATAGCGTTGAGCTCCATTGCTGAATCGCCCCGCTTCGTATAGCCATTGACGCTTTACCCCTCGTTCCAAACACTATGTATCAGAAAAAGAGATTCGTTCAGCCCATACCGACCCTCCTTCAGCTCTCCCCTACGGAGTGCAACTATCTCTATTATGACCCCACGCAACCCACCCCTCACACCGGAGGATGGAAACTCCAGGGCAACAGCCTTACGGAACGAGCCGAATCGCTTGCCACGCAGCTATCCCAATCCCCCTTGCTCGTCGACTCTGCCTCCGAGATCACCCTCTTGGCCGAGACCGACCGCGTTGCACTCTTTCCGACCTCCTGTTTTACTCCTGCTGCCGTGGAGTCCAATGCCACCACAACCTTGGGAACACTCCCTCCTGATGCTGAACGGCTCTACACCTCTTCTCTTCGAGAGATCGTCGCCCTCTGTACGCTTCCTCACCCCTTCATGGAGGTGCTGCGTCATTTCTGGCCTCTGATCCACATCGAGCACCCTCTGCGCCTCTCCGCAGCACGCACCGTGAAAACACCAACCTTGGAGGCGATCTGTATGGATCATTACGTACATCTCACCCTCCATACCCCGCAACTCTGCTTCGCGGAGACCCTTCGTTGCTCCGGCTCCACGGATCTACTCTACTACCTCTCGGTGCTCACCGCACCGCTTGAGAGCTCGTCGCTGTCCATTCTACTCAGCGGCACCCAAGCCCTCGATTACTACGATCTCGTAGCCTCCTATTTTCATGCCTGTCGTCTCCTAACCCCCGAATCGGAACGTCCGACACGCAAACTCCGAGACCCCGAACGTCAACTCTTTCCTTACATCCATTTGATTCGTTGCATTCATGAGAATTATTAGCGGCATCCATCGAGGTCGGATCATCCAGCCTCCCAAAAACCTTCGAGCTCGGCCTACGACCGATTTTGCGAAGGAGAATCTCTTCAACGTCCTCCACAGTCGACGCGAATTGGAGGGAATCGACGTACTGGATCTCTTCTCCGGCACCGGTTCCATCAGTTACGAGTTTGCATCACGTGGTGCAGGTTCCGTAGTTTCGGTGGAGATCAACGCCGTACACCACAACTACATCCGACAAACGGCCAAACAGTTCGGATTCACCCAACTCTTTACCCTCAAGGCCAACGCCTTTCTCTACCTGAAAAGTTGCGCCAAGCAGTTCGATCTGATCTTTGCCGATCCGCCCTATGACATTCCGGGGAGCGAAACCCTTCCCCAAACCGTTTTTGAACGGCACCTGCTTCGCCCCGGAGGATGGTTGGTCATGGAACACTCCAAGAATCTGGATTTCAGTACCGATCCTCGATTCCTTGAGACACGTAATTACGGCAGCGTCCACTTCTCCTTTTTTGAGGAGCCTGAGATCTGACCAAAAAAACAGCAAATTTTTGATTGAAAACTTGCAAAATAAAAAAATTGCAGTACCTTTGCACTGCAATTGAGAAACAAGATTGCACGGAAATACGGTGTGGTAGTTCAGCTGGTTAGAATGCCTGCCTGTCACGCAGGAGGTCGCGAGTTCGAGTCTCGTCCATACCGC
>JAQUZZ010000138.1 GCA_028691095.1 Alistipes sp.
TCCTTTTCATGTTGTCGTCTGTTCCAAATTCAATGCAAAATACCCGCTCGACGAAGGGACGATGCCCGTCCGATCCGTCGCCTTAGGTCTCTATCGCCAATAAGGATAGAAGTGGTGCACCGGCCCGTGCCCTGCTCCTATGCGGTAGGAGGCGCCCGCTTCAATCGCTTCGTGCACATAGGCTTCGGCCTTCGCCACCGCCTCGGCCATCGGATGCCCTTGTGCCAGAAAAGCAGCAATCGCAGAGGAGAGGGTACACCCCGTTCCATGCGTGTTGCACGTTGCCACGCGGGGGAAGGTCATCGTATGCGCTCCCTCGGGCGTGTAGAGATGCTCGGTCAGTTGCGGTGCGTCGCTGTGTCCCGCTTTGAGCAGTACCGACGAGGCTCCCAAGGCCTGAATGCGCTGCGCTACGGCGGGGAGATCGGCCTCTTTTTCCACACGGATGCCCGACAAGTACTCTGCTTCCGGAAGATTCGGCGTCACCAACGAGGCCAGCGGAAAGAGCTCCCGCACCAAGGTCTGCGCCGCCTCGTCGTCAATCAACCGATCGCCGGAGGTGGCCACCATCACCGGATCCAGCACCACTTGGCGAACCCGATACTTCCGTAATCGAGCCGCAATCTGTTCAATCATCCGTGCATCGGGCAGCATCCCCAATTTCACGGCATCGACGCCAAGATCCTCCAAAACGGCATCCATCTGCGCCTCGACGCTCTCCACCGAAACCGGAAAAATGTGCCGTACGCCCACCGTGTTTTGTGCCGTCACGGCCGTGATGACCGTCATGGCATAACAACCGCATGCCGAAATGGCTTTCAGGTCGGCCTGTATGCCGGCTCCTCCTCCGCTGTCCGATCCGGCAATCGAGAGTACGTGTCGGTAGGTGTGATCTGCAATGATTTTATTCATGATTTTTATCTTTTCTGCTGCAAGTGTGAAGTGTCCAGACCTCAGAAATGGGTGAAACCTCTCCAATCCGGAGTGATCGGCACGCCGCGCTCCTGCCACTCGATCTGTGGCGCACCCTGACGGATCACTCCGATCTCATACAGGGGCTTCCCGAATTGATTCCTATATTGTTGGGCTACCTCCGACGCATCACGTGCATCGAGGGTCAATAGCAACTGATAATCCTCACCTCCGGTCACGGCCAATTCGACGCTTGTGGCGGCCGGAATCTGCTCCAAGGCAATCACTGCGCCGCAACCCGACGCCCGCAATATATGCACTAAATCGGAGGCAAGGCCATCCGAGAGATCCATCATCGCACGAACAGCAGGTTGCTGCCCCAGCCAGATACCCTCGCGCACCTGAGGTTGCGGATCGTGATGAAGTGCTACATAGGGGGTGTCGACGTGTCCGGCTTGCAGATCGCAGAGTCCCTGCGCCGAACCGCCCAAGACTCCCGTCACAAAGATCCGATCGCCCACACAGGCACTCCGACGATACTTCAGATGGGCGAGTGGAGCCTTCCCCATGGCCGTTACATTGATTGTGAGGCGATCGCCCGCTGTGGTGTCGCCCCCCAGCAACGGAACCCCGAACGCTTCGGAGAGCGCATGGTACCCTGCCAAAAAACCATCGGCCCACTCCACGGTGTAGGAGTGCGGCAGTGCCACGGAGAGGAAGGAGGCTACGGGTGTTGCGCCCATTGCTGCGACATCGCTCAGATTTACGGCAAGCGATTTGCGTCCTAACTGATACGGAGTGATTCGATCGGGCAGAAAGTGCACCCCCTCGACCAACATATCGGTCGTCACCACCCACGCCTGGCCCTCCGCAAGCGGAAGGACGGCACAATCGTCTCCGATTCCTTGGTTGGCACCCACCGGAATCGAAGCAAAACGACGGCGAATCGTATCAATCCACCCAAACTCACCTAATTCACTCAATTCCATCTGTTTGCTGTGAGGATCAGAAGCTCTTTCAAAGAGAGAAATTTATAAAAACAGACCATCGCGCTGATTTTCAAGCGGATAGTAATCAAAAAGCACTATAAATTTATCACAAAAATATAGGAAAAATTCAAAAGGATGATGTATTTTTGTTTCGAATTTGAGGAAATGTTTTTTCAATAGGAGAAAACCACGACATACTATGAAAATTTTAATTCTTAATGGCCCGAATCTCAACTTGTTAGGACAACGGGAAAAGGGAATCTACGGAGAGCGAACCTTTGAATCTTATTTTGCAGAGCTGCAACAGCGTTTTCCGGAGGTGACCTTGGAATACGCTCAATCGAATCTCGAAGGAGAGCTCATCAATCTGCTCCATGCCGCACAACACAACTACGACGGGGTGGTAATCAATGCCGGAGCCTACACCCACACCTCCATTGCCATTGCCGATGCCATCGGGGGAATCCAGATTCCGGTCGTTGAGGTTCACATATCCTGCATCTTGGCGCGGGAAACCTTCCGTCATATCTCGCTGATTGCGCCCAAATGCAAAGGGTCGATCATGGGATTCGGCCTCGACTCCTATCGACTGGGAGTTCTGAGCCTTCTGCCGGCCTAATCCCGTGGCAATCGGAGATGCTCTGCGCTGCCGACGCGAAACCGGAGAGCTCCCCGAACCGGCGATCGGCAAAGACGCACCATAGCTCCTCGTCCGTTATCATTCAAGAAAAAGTATGAGGTATGAATAAAAAGACCAAAATCATAGCCACCATCTCCGACCAACATTGCGAACCGGAGTTCATCCGCGCCCTGTACGACGCAGGCATGAATGTGGCACGCATCAACTCCGCACACGTCACCCCCGAGAGTGCCTCTCGCATTGTAAAGAACATTCGCGCCGTCTCCGACCAGATCGCCATTATCATCGACACCAAAGGCCCTGAGATTCGGTTGACCGGACTCCAACCCGAATATAGCAAAGAGGGAATCATCGTCGCTCCGGGCGAACACCTTCTGCTGCGCGGAACCAGTGAGGGCATCCTTGGCGAACCGGGTTGTTTCTACCTGACCGACCCGCATATCTTTCGGGATGTGCCCCTCAACTCGATTGTCTTGATTGACGACGGGGAGATCGAACTTCAGGTGATCGACAAGCAGCAGGAGGCTCTCGTCTGCGAAGTGCACAACGGAGGCGTCATCTATGGACGTAAGAGCGTCAACATCCCGGGGGTGGCGATTGACCTTCCCTCGGTCACGCCGCGCGATGCCCAATTCATCCAATGGGCCATCGAGGAGGATATTGACTTTATC
This sequence comes from Alistipes sp., assembly GCA_028691095.1. Classification (GTDB taxonomy): domain Bacteria; phylum Bacteroidota; class Bacteroidia; order Bacteroidales; family Rikenellaceae; genus Alistipes_A. The sequence goes on from JAQUZZ010000138.1 coordinate 3,213, forward strand.
GCCCACTCGTTCGTCCGTAAAAAAGAGGATGTCTTGGCTGTCAAGGAGATCGTCAAACGCCACAACAGCTCGATCAAGATCATCTCGAAGATTGAGAACAAAGAGGGGGTCGACCGCATCGACGAGATTCTGGACGAGACCTACGGCATCATGGTGGCGCGGGGCGACCTGGGCGTCGAGATGCCGGCCGAGCACATTCCGATCGCCCAACGGCTCTTGGTCTCCAAGTGTATCGAGAGCAAGAAACCGGTGATTATCGCCACCCAGATGCTCCATACCATGATTACCCATCCGCGTCCCACACGAGCCGAGATCAGCGATGTAGCCAATGCCATCTATCAACGGGTCGATGCGGTCATGTTGAGCGGGGAGACCGCCAATGGCCGCTATCCGGTGGAGGCTGTTGCCACCATGGCTCGCGTCGCTCGCGAAATCGAACAGGACGCCTCGCTCAATACCCCGAATATCGACTTGAATTTGGTGCGCATCAACAACGAAATCACCGCACAGCTGGCTCGTTCGGCCGTGCGTGCGTGTGTCAATCTCCCGATTCGCGCCATCATCATCGACACCCTTTCGGGACGCACCGGCCGCTACCTCTCCGCTTTCCGAGGCGACAAACCGGTCTATGCCGTCTGCTATCGCAAGAGCGTCATGCGCCAGTTGGAGCTCTCCTATGGGGTGCACCCGATCTATCGCGAACCGAGTGTCACCCACGAGGGATTTCTGCTGGGCACGCTCTGCCAACTCGAAGCGCAACAGATGCTCCACCGCGAGGATCTGATTGTCGTTGTGGGGGGCAGTTTCGGTGCAGCGCGCGGAGCCTCCTTCCTGGAGATCGGCAACGTGCTCAACTTGGAGCATAAGGCCATGAACGCCATGGGATAACCCTGCTCCTTGCCTCAAGGGGCTAAAGAGCTTGTGGTGCACAACGTTGTGCCCTGTGATCCACCCTTGGATGTGACTTCGGCTTCATACGCTGTGCTTCAATAATTCCAAAGCAGAAGCCCTGCGGCCACGGTATATGTCTGATATATCAATGGCGGGGTTGCGAATAAATAGCACGCTGTGCTTATTGAAAAAGAAGGATTGATATTTTTGTATACTGACCCGAATGAGAAACCCAATATCCTATCGCCGACTCTCTGAATTGTCTACCGGAGAAGAGGGCGTAATCACCCGTCTGTTCGGGCATGGCTCGTTCCGTAACCGTATCACGGAGATGGGATTCGTGCGTGGCAAGATGGTGCGTGTCATCAAAAACGCCCCTTTGGCCGACCCGATCGAATACGAAATCTTAGGTTATCGCATTGCGCTACGCAAAAGCGAAGCCGACCTGATCGAGGTGTGCGATCCGAAAGATCTGCCCTCCACACCGCCGCATCCGGGACAAGGAACCTTCAGCGGTGAGTCGGTCAACCGATTTCTGCACGAAGCAGGACGTCATATCAATGTTGCCTTAGTTGGAAACCCCAACTGTGGCAAAACCTCGCTGTTCAACGTCGCCACTGGAGCCCACGAACACGTCGGCAATTACAGTGGCGTGACCGTGGATGCCAAACACGCCACCTTTACGCAGGAGGGGTACACCTTTGAATTAGTGGATCTGCCCGGCACGTACTCCATCACCGAATATACCCCCGAAGAGCTCTACGTCCGCACCCACATTCTCAATGAGATGCCCGACGTAGTCATCAATGTGATCGACGCCTCAAACCTCGAACGCAACCTCTACCTGACCACCCAACTGATTGATATGAATCTGAAAGTGGTGATTGCGCTGAATATGTATGATGAGTTGGAGTCCAGCGGGGTGCAACTCGACTACCGCGCGTTGGGG
>JAQUZZ010000139.1 GCA_028691095.1 Alistipes sp.
ACCTTGCGCTCCAGCTCTTCACGCCCCAGATTGGCCGCCTTGGCCTGCTCTTCACGCATATAGGCTTTGATCTTATTGCGTGCTCGGCTGGTGGTGACAATGTTGAGCCAATCGACCTTGGGTTTCTGGGTCTTGGAGGTAAGGATCTCTACAATATCGCCGTTGCGCAACACCTCCCGAAAAGAGACGTTCCGCTGATTGACCCGTCCTCCGATGCAGGTCGATCCGACCTTGGTGTGAATATCAAAGGCAAAATCGAGCACCGTGGCTCCTTCGCTCAGCTTGCGAAGATCCCCTTTCGGGGTAAAGACAAAGATCTCTCCCGACGAGAGCTTGGCATCGAACTTCTGTGCAATCTCCTGCGGCTGGGTGGTCTCCATGATCTCCCGCAACTTCGAGAACCACTCCTCGGTTCCCATCGTCCCGCCGCGAATCCCCTTGTACCGCCAATGGGCGGCCACACCGTGTTCGGCCACCTCATCCATCCGTTCGCTGCGAATCTGTATCTCGACCCATCGTCCCGTATCGGTCACGACCGTCGTATGCAAAGATTCGTAACCGTTGGACTTGGGAATGGAGATCCAGTCGCGCATTCGATCGGGGTTGGGCGTATAGAAATCAGTGATGTAGGAGTAGATCGCCCAACAAAGCGCTTTCTCCTGCTCCTGCGGACAGTCGATGATAATCCGAATGGCAAAAAGATCATACACCTCATCAAACCCGATGTGCATCCGCTTCATCTTGCGCCAGATCGAGTAGATCGACTTGGTGCGGCTCTTGAGATGGTAGAGAATCCCGTGACGCTGCATCTTCTCCTCCACAGGACGGATAAACTCTCGAATAAACTGCGTCCGCTCGGCCTCGCTCTCGGCCAGACGCCGTCGAATATAGTCATAATCGGTCGGTTCCAGATACTTGAGCGCAATATCCTCCAGTTCCGATTTGATGTTATACAACCCCAGTTTGTGGGCAATTTGTGCATAGAGATTCAGGCTCTCCCACGACTTCTTGGCGCGTTTCTCGTCGGGAAACATGGCCAGACTGCGCATCACCTCCAGTCGGTCGGCCAATTTGATTAAGATCACCCGCGGATCGGCGGAGTAGGAGACGATCAGTTCGCGGTAGTTGTCAATCTGCTCGGTCGAGATTTTGGGATCGAACTCCGAAATGTGACATAAGCCCTGAAGAATGCCGATCGTCTGAGGCCCAAAGGTGGCTCCGATCTGCTCGACGGGCTCCAGATTGAGCCGCACCACATCGTGCAACAGGGTGGAAATCGTGGAATTGCGTCCCAATCCCACCTCCTGTATCACGATCATGGCCGTACGAATCGCATGGGTCACAAAAGGAGTCCCATCGTGTCGGGTCATCCCCTGCAATCGCAGGACTGCCAACGACAACGCCTCACACACCGCACCATACACCTGATCGTCAAATACCGAACGCGCAAGATCCAAAAACGGACGATAGTGCTCCGGCGCAAGATGACGCTCTAATTCAACCTCTTCCATAATTCTATCCTTTTGATCCGGCATAAAGTTAATCATTTTTTTGCAGATTGCGTCCTCACAGACCCCTCGATCGCTCCGTCTTGGAGTCGGCACATTTTGTGTTATCTTTGTCTCGAAGCCCTTTGGATTCCCTTCCGACGCCCCAAGGTATGCGGAAGATCCGATGTGCAATCACCGCAAGGGACTCGACAGGGAGTATCCTCCCTTTAAACCGAACCGACTGAACGATAACGCAAAACAAGTAATCCCAAAGCATGCTTGCACCCTTCCGTTACGGCATAGGCCTGATATACGGAGGGATTCATTGCCCACAAATAGCACGCTATGTTTAGCTGCTCGAAACTAAAATACCATGGACGTACAACGCATTCTCTCCATCGACGACCCGCTGTTCCGCTCCTTCTGGGAGCTCTATTGCGACAGCTTTCCCCGAAGCGAAAGACGGTCGGAGTCGTTTCAAGCTGCGGCATTGCGCTCGCCCCATTATCGACTCGAACTCTTCTTTGAAGGGGCTCAGCGCGTCGGGTTGCTGGGTTATTGGACGCTCTCCACAACCCTCTATTTTGAGCATTTGGCGGTCGACCCCTCTTTGCGGGGCGGAGGCTACGGCCAACGCATCATGCGTCGCGCCTTGGGTCACGCCACACTACCGGTCGTTCTGGAGGTGGAACCGGTGGTCGACGAACTCACGGAACGTCGCATCCACTTTTACGATCGATTGGGCTTTGCCCTCAATCCCTTCCTCCATCCTCAACCCCTCTACCATCGCGATGAGACCGAACCGCTCACCCTGCTCATCCTCTCCTCGCCCCGTCGTCTCACCCTCAACGAATACCGTGAATTCGACCACGACCTGCGTACCATCGCCATGAAACGAGAGGAGTAGAAGGCTCCTTTCTTGTCCCCATACAAATCGTACGCCGACCCTCTGTTTGAGGGTCGGCGTACAATTTTTGAATCAAAGAGAGCGTGTGCCTCCTGCATGCAGATCGGCTTAGCGTTCGGCAATCACCGCCCGAATGTCGGCCATAATGCGCTCGGCCAAGGCATCGGCCGCCGCCTTGTCGCGACTCTCGCTGTAAATCCGGATGATCGGTTCGGTGTTGGATTTGCGCAGATGCACCCATTCGGTCGGAAAGTCGATCTTCACGCCGTCGATGTCGTTCACCTGCTCTTTGGCATACTTGGCTTTCATTTTGCGCAACACCTCATCCACATTGATCTCCGGTGTCAATTCGATCTTATTCTTTGAGATGTAGTAGGGAGGATAGGTCGCACGCAGTGCCGACGCACTCCGTCCGCTCTTGGCCAGATGGGTCAAGAAGAGCGCAACACCCACCAACGCATCGCGACCGTAATGGATCTCCGGATAGATCACCCCACCGTTGCCTTCACCGCCGATCACAGCCCCCACCTCTTTCATGCGGGTCACCACATTCACTTCACCCACCGCCGCGGCATAGTAGCGACATCCGTGACGCTCGGTCACATCGCGCAACGCCCGCGAAGAGCTCAGGTTCGACACCGTAGTACCCGGTGTGTGCGACAATACATAATCGGCCACCGCCACCAGCGTGTACTCTTCCCCGAACATCGTGCCATCCTCACAGATCAGAGCCAAACGATCCACATCCGGATCGACCACCACGCCCAAATGAGCCTTCTCCTTGGTCATGCGAGCCGAGATTTCGGTCAGGTTGGCGGGAATCGGTTCCGGATTGTGCGCAAACTGCCCGTTTGGGGTGCAGTTCAACTCCACGACCTCGACCCCTAACTCACGCAACAAGGCGGGAATCACCACGCCTCCCACGGAGTTGACCGCATCGACCACCACCTTGAAGTGTGCGGCACGAATCGCCTCGCGATCGACCAAGGGCAACGACAGCACGCGGTCGATATGCTCACGGTCGTAACTGCAACGCTCCACGGTATGCCCGATTCCGTCGATCTGAGGGAAGGTGTATCCGTCGTGTTCGGCAATCGCCAAAACGCGTTTCCCCTCTGCATCATTCAAAAACTCACCTTTGGCGTTGAGTAGCTTCAGGGCGTTCCATTGCTTCGGATTATGGCTGGCGGTCAGGATGATGCCACCGTCGGCTTGCTTGCCCGTCACAGCCATCTCGGTGGTGGGAGTCGTGGCCAATCCGATCTGGATCACATCCACGCCACACCCACAGAGCGTCCCCTCAACGATCGAGGAGGCCATCTCGCCCGACAAACGGGCATCCCGTCCCACCACGACCTTCAAGCGTCGCGACGGGTTTTGTTCCTTTAACCATTGGGCATAAGCGGCCGTGAATTTCACCAAGTCGATCGGTGTCAGATTATCTCCCACACTACCGCCAATCGTTCCCCGAATTCCGGAAATAGATTTAATCAGTGTCATTTATTTTCGATTTTGAGTTGTTCGTTCTTTGTGTAAGTGACCCAAAAGAAGGATGGAGCCCTTGGATCACGGTATATGTCAGATATACCGATGGGTCTTGCTCCTAAAGAGCACGCTGGGCTTCAATCAAGTTGCGAAGGTAGTAAAAATTATGTATACGTGAAGCACAAGACGACCTCCGCAACCTCCCAACGCATCACACACCCCCCCTCTCGAAGGGGTCTGCCGTTGTCACCACCGATCACCCAAAACCTCTCTTTGTTCCATTCAGGAGTGTCCCGTAGGGTCTACTCCAGACGCAACGCGCCGTTGCGCCAATATCCTTTGTATAGAACCGGAGGGGTCGTCGATAGAGGTTGTTGCAGCAACGCTGCGGCCTTACTCTGTGTGGGACGTTGGCGAGTCTGATCCCACTTCACAAACGCCTCATAATCATACTGCCATGTTGCTCCATTGGCCAGTTTGAAGAGTCGGTAATAGATGGCCTCACGCGAAGGTGCGTTAAATTCACCCGTGCCATATCGCATAATGCTGTTCTCCGTCGGACGATAGGCTCCTGTGGCATAGGTACAAGCCCCCTCATAGATGCCCAATTCCTCCGCTGCATAACGCGAGTCACTCAGGAAACGACTCCATTTTACGGTTTTCGGATCCGTCGTGAAATCCACATTCTTGTAAAGGCCGTAGTTTGCATAGATCGTTTGATAATAGGTAATCTGCTCTTGGGGAATCGGGGCGTCATACTGATACTCATCGGCCAATTTGGCAAATCCATGGCCTCCCGCCTCATGATGCAGTAGTTCCGCCGTCTGCTCCGGTGAGGTTCCGCACGAGAAATATGACACGGAGGGGCCGATGGCGTAGTCTCCCGGGATCCCATAATACATATGACAAGTTCCGGAATGACGCGCCGAGTTGAGGATCACGATCACCCCTACGTTATTCATCCGCGCATCGGACATACCCTCGATATGCGACGCATAGTTTAAACACTTTGTATTATCGCCCCCTATATAGTCGACCCTTAAAAAGCCACTCCACTCTGAAGTAAACAATTCCAAGGTTTTTCCCTGCTATAAACACTCCATCTACAAATAAGCCACAAAAGAACCCTCATGGCTCTTTTGAAGTTGTATGCCGC
>JAQUZZ010000140.1 GCA_028691095.1 Alistipes sp.
GAAACTCACGTTAAAGGCTTTTTTCAAAAGCCCCTTGTCCTTCGATAACCCCCTCCCAACCTCCCCCACACCGTTGGGGGAGGAGATTTTCAGCGGTATTTCGCGAATTTCACCTCAAATAATCCATGAAACGTTTACCTTTCTGATTCGCGAAACTCACGTTAAAGGCTTTTGTCAAAAGCCCCTTGTCCTTCGATAACCCCCTCCCAACCTCCCCCACACCGTTGGGGGAGGAGATTTTCAGCGGTATTTCGCGAATTTTGCCCCAAATAATCCATGAAACGTTTACCTTTCTGATTCGCAAACACCCGTTAAATCGTGTTATCAAAGAATTGGGGGAGCCTTTCTTTGGGTTATGGGTGTGATAGGCTGATGTGTTTTTTGTCGGTTTATTGTGGGATGTGGTTAAATTAGGGTGCGATTTCAAAACAACTTCTGAAAAATCGCTATATTTGTCCTTACGGAGGCGTTTTGACTCTTTCGATGCGCTTCGATCCTTATTGAAGCCGACGAAACGACCGCTCCGTTCGATTGTCTTATTAGCCTTTATTCATGAGCGAATCTGGTAATTCACAGTGCGAAACCACGGCTCCTGCACCCGATCAACGACCGATTGCCTCACGGCGGCGGCGATGCTTGCGGCGTGTGGGGAAGATCGGTGGGATCATCCTGCTCTCCCTGATGGGGCTGCTGGGGTGTGTGCTGGGTGCGGTGGCTTTGATTCTGACCCCTGAACGTTTGACCCCGCTGGTCAATCGGTACAGTACGCAGTATCTCAATGCTGAGGTGCGTTTTGATACGGTGAACCTTTCGGTTTTTCGTCATTTCCCGTTTGTGAGTGTCGAGTTATGGGGCGGAGAGATTGTCTCTCATGCGTTTCGGACGCTACCCGATTCGGCCAGAGCGCAGATCCCCGTGCAGGCCGATACGCTGTTGCGTTTTGATCGGTTGTCGGTCTCGCTGAATCTGCCACAGCTGCTGGCCGCTCAGATCGCCATTCGAGGCGTCACCCTGCGCAACCCCCAGGTGTTTGCCTACATTGCGCCCCAGGGCGTTCCGAATTGGAATATCCTGAAGGAGGATACGACGGACGAGGAGACGGAGTCGGGTGAGGCTTTGCCCTTTCAGATCCGCCATCTGCTGCTGGAGGGGCACGGCGCGCTGACCTATGAGAGCTGTCCGGATACGCTCTTTACGCAGATCTCGCTGGATCAGTTGAAATTGAGCCATCTGTTGGGAAAACATTATCGGGTGGAGTTGCAGAGCCGATTGACGCTTCGTCGGGATACCGTGCCGCTGTGTGATACGCTCTTTGTCGGAGTGCGCGGTGGGGTGAAATATGACTTCGACGACCCTGAGGAGTTTGGATTTAAGGAGCTGTTCGTGCAGATTGGGGCGATTCCGCTGCGTTTCAACGGTGAGTTAGAGCTGGAGAACGAGAGCATCCAATCGCATTTGCAATGCTCGGTGCATCCGTTATATGTGCGGCAGGCCTTAGCCTTGATTCCCGTTTCTGTGTGGCCTATGGCCGAACAGATCGACACCGATCTGGCGTTGGATCTGGATACTTATATCGACGGAACCTATCGAATCAGTGATCGTCAGCTGCCGGTGCTTCGGGCCGAGGTGAAGTGTGAGGGGGGCTATCTGCGCTCTTCGCAAACCCGTATCCGCGTCGATACCTTGAAGATGGATGCTTCGTTGTGTTACAATCCCTTGAATCCCGATTCTACGGGAGTGCACTTGCGGAGCTTCAACGTGCAGGGGTTGGGTGTGAAACTTCAAGGAGAGATGTCTGCCTATGACGTGTTGCGGAATCCACAGGTGAATCTGAATGTGTTAGGAACCATGCAGTTGGATTCGCTCTCTACCTTCCTGCCCGATACGGAGTCTTTTACGATACGGGGGCGTATCGGTCTTAATACCAAAGCGCGGTTTCGCATGAACGACTTGACTTTGCCGCGCATAGGGAAGAATCGGATCGACGGAACCCTCTCGCTCGATAGTGTACTCATTGATGTGCCCAAAGACACCCTCTTTATGATGGTGGACAATGGAACGATCCGTTTTGGTTCGGAACAGAACCGCAAGGACTCGCTGTTGAGCAAAGGAAAGGAGGTGCTGCGCCTGCGTGTAGAGGTGGATACCTTGAACATTGATATGAAGCACTTCCTGATGGTGGCCACGGGAGATGCGGTGGCGGCGCTGCATAGCGATGCCTACACCTTGAGTGGAGACACCACCGTGGTGCATCCGTTGTATGGTTCGGTGGAGGCTCGCTCGTTTGCGATTGCCTCCTTGGATTCGACTTGGATCAAATCGACCGCCTTAGAGAGCCGTTTTAGCATTCTTCCTTCACCGAAAGATGCCACAAAGCCTTTGCTTCATGTGAATTTCGACACCCACAGCATGGAGATGAAGGGGTATCATAATAAATATGACCTCTATCAGGGACATATCGATCTGAAAATGAAGCTCTCCAGTCTGCTGTCCGATTCGGTACGGCGGCGCCATCTTCTCGATTCGCTGCATCGGGTCTATCCGGAGGTTGCTCGAGATTCGTTATTTTCCTTCTTGCAGAAGCGACAGATTGCGTTGCGACAGAAAGATGCCTTTGCACAGTTTGATCTCGACCTGACCGTCGATAAAGATATTGCGGCGTGGCTGCGTCGATGGGAGGCTCAAGGGGTGATTCAGGCTGACTCGGGACGGGTATTTACCCCCTATTTCCCGCTGATGAATATCTTGCGGCAGGTCGATATTGCCTTTACAACCGATCGGATCGACCTCAAAGAGACCTTTCTGCAATCGGGAAGTTCGTCCTTGGAGTTGACGGGCTCGCTCTCGAATCTCCGACGCACGTTGTTGGGTCGGGGTTCGCTGAAATTGAACATGAAGATCGAGTCGGATACCTTAAATTTCAACGAGTTGCTGCACGCGGCTACCGTGGGAGCCAACTATGATCCCTTGAGTTCGAGGCAGTATCGCGAGGCTCTGTCGCGTGCTCAAACCAATGAGCAGTTGCAGCAGGTGCTGACCGAACAGAGTGGCGTCAAAGATAGTGTGGTCTCCTCTCCGTTGTTGATTATTCCGTCGAATATCGACGGACGGGTGGATCTGTGTGCCCATTACGGCATTTATGGAGCCGTTCACTTCTCCAAGCTGCACGGCGCACTCATCGTCCGCGACCGATGCTTGCAGTTGCAGGATCTCGAAACGGTGACCGATGCCGGAGAGATGACGCTCACGGCTCTCTATGCCACGCGGAGTCGCAATGATATTTTCACGGGATTCAATCTCGATATGAATCGCATCAAGGTGAATCGACTGATCGAGTTGATCCCCTCGGTGGATACGCTGTTGCCGATGTTGCGTTCGTTTGAGGGCGTGGTCGATTGCAAGATTGCAGCCACGGCGGCCATTGATACCTTGATGAATATCGACCTGTCGAGTCTCAATGCCGCGTGCAGTATTCATGGTGAGCAGATGGTGCTCCTCGATGGAGAGACCTTTACGGAGATTGCAAAGATGCTACACTTCAAAAACCGACAGCGCAACATGATCGACCGTATCTCGGTGAATATGTTGGTGCGGGACAACCAGATCGAACTCTTCCCGTTTGTGGTGGAGATGGATCGCTACAAAGCGGCGGTTAGTGGGGTGCATAAATTGGATATGAGTTTCAGGTATCACATCTCCGTGTTGCGGTCGCCTATCCCGTTCCGACTGGGAATCAATATCTTTGGAACCGTCGATGATTTTAAAGTCCGACTCTGTCGTGCCCGTTACAAGAACGAGAACATTCCTTCGTATGTGGGACTGATCGATACGACGCGGATCAACCTGAGCCGCACGATTACCGATATTTTCCAAAAGGGCATTGAGACCGCTTCGGCCAGTGACCTGAAGATTACACCTCCCTCGACCGACTCCGTGAAGATCGCGACCGAGGTGCTTTCCAAGCAGGATAGTATGGAACTCAAGAAAGAGGGAATATTGCCCGCCGATACGGTGTCCGTGGACTCGGTGTCACAGGGTGTGGATTCACTGCGGCCTGTTGCAATAGACTCCTTGGCTCCGGCACAGGAGCCTCCGAAGCCTCTTCCGGCAACTGACCCGATGCTGCAACCGGTCGACTCCACGCGTCGAACGCCGGCCGAGCAGCGTGCCCTCCGTCGCGAAGAACGACGTAAGGCGCGACAAGCGGGGGCGGATGCAGTGGCTCCCTGAGGTAGCTTAAACCCTTGGTTTGATGGCTTTGGAAAACGTTTAAATAGATTGTAATTTTTGATTTATGCGACATAATAGAAGCAGTTTTGTAGGATTGTATCAACACATCACACAGGGTGGTGTGGCGTGTTTCCGGGGGATCGGCAAGGTGGGTCTCTCCCTCTTGATATTGGGGGTGTGGGCAGGTTGTGGTTCGGGGGTGAAATCCGCCTCTGAGGCCAAGGCCTCGACACCGCAGTTTGTTCCTGCGGAGATTCCGGCGATTCTGGACTCCCCAGAGCAGCAGGCAGGGTATCTGGCACAGCATTATTGGAAAAATTTCGACTTTACGGATACCTCCTTTCTGCGTGAGCCCAAGGTATTGGAGTCGGTTTTTGCCCAATACATTCAGGTGATAGAGTCCATTCCTGTGGATCTGGGCGAAACTTCGGTTCGGAAAACGCTGGAGAAGGCCGAGGCGGATTCGGCAATGTATCGTTGCTTTATCGGAATGTTTGAGAAATACCTCTACGACCCGAATGCTCCCACGCGGAACGAAGATCTCTATCTTGCAGCCTTGCGACAGATCACCCAAAGTACAAAGCTCACGGAGACGGAGAAGCAACGTCCGGAGTACCAACAGAGGATGTCCTTGATTAATCGTCCCGACTGGCCGGCCAGTGACTTTACCTATACCTTGGCCAACGGTTCCACGGGTACGCTCTATGGCATCAAAGCTCAGTATGTGATTCTATTTCTGAATAATCCGGGTTGTGAGGCGTGTCGCGCAATGATCCATGCCATCTCGCAGTCGCATAT
>JAQUZZ010000141.1 GCA_028691095.1 Alistipes sp.
GGGTTTCATCCGCCTCAACCGGCGACTGCTCACCGACCGACTCAAAGAGATGTATGGCAAAGAGCTCTCCGATAAATATATCAGGATGCTCAACACCCACCTGCTCTACAAGAACGACGAAACCAGTCTGGCCAACTACTGCGCCAGCATCACCATGTACCCTTGGTTGTTGAACGGCACCCTCTCGATCGGAGGCAACTCCACCCGTCCGACCAACCTGAAATCCTTCTGCGGGGGCTTCGTCAACTTGGTCTTCATCGTCTCCAGTATGCTGAGCGGAGCCTGCGCAACGCCTGAGTTTCTGATGTACATGAACTACTTTATCGGATTGGAATATGGGCCGGAGTACTATCGTAAGGCCGACCGCATCGTCGATCTCTCCCTCAAACACCGCTCGATCGACAAGATCATCACCGATTGCTTCGAGCAGGTGGTCTACTCGATCAACCAGCCCACCGGAGCGCGCAACTTTCAGGCGGTCTTCTGGAACATCGCCTACTACGATCGCCCCTATTTCGAGGCTCTTTTCGGGGAGTTCCGCTTTCCGGATGGCTCGGCTCCCGACTGGGAGTCGCTCTCGTGGTTGCAGAAACGATTCATGCTATGGTTCAATGCCGAACGACTCAAGACCCCACTCACCTTTCCGGTCGAAACCATGGCGTTGCTCACCGAGAAGGGGGAGGTCAAAGATACGGAATGGGGCAACTTCACAGCTCGAATGTATGCCGAGGGTCACTCGTTCTTCACCTACATGAGCGACAATGCCGACTCGCTGTCGAGTTGCTGTCGGCTGCGCAACGAGATCCAAGACAACGGGTTCAGCTACACCTTAGGAGCCGGCGGCGTCTCGACCGGCTCGAAAAGCGTGCTGACCCTCAACCTGAATCGCTGCATACAGTATGCCGTCCGGCAGGGTTTGCACTACATGGATTACCTCACCGAGGTGGTCGATCTGGCGCACAAAGTACAGTTGGGGTATGACGAGAACCTCAAGGAGTTGCAACGTCACGGGATGCTGCCGCTCTTTGATGCGGGATACATCCATATCGGCCGACAATATCTCACGATCGGCATCAACGGTTTGGTCGAAGCGGCCGAATTTTTAGGCATGGAGATCACCGACAACCCACGCTACACCGTCTTTGTGCAGGAGGTGTTGGGGCTGATTGAGCAATACAACCGCAAATACCGAACCCGCGACACGCTCTTCAACTGTGAGATGATTCCTGCTGAGAATGTGGGAGTGAAGCACGCCAAGTGGGATCGGGAGGATGGCTATGTGGTGCCACGCGACTGCTACAACAGCTATTTCTATATCGTGGAGGACTCGTCACGGAACATTCTCGATAAATTCCGTCTCCACGGGCGCAAGTACATCGAACATCTCACGGGAGGCTCGGCACTCCACCTCAACCTCGAAGAGCACCTCTCGGAGCGTCAATATCGCCAACTCTTGCGGGTTGCCGCACAGGAGGGATGCAACTATTTCACTTTCAACATTCCGAATACGATCTGCAACGACTGCGGTCATATCGATAAACGTTATCTGAAGGAGTGTCCCGCGTGCCACAGTCGCAACATCGACTATCTGACTCGCATCATCGGATACATGAAGCGGATCAGCAACTTCTCGGCAGCACGACAAAAGGAGGCGGCACGTCGCCATTACAACCCCATCGACACCGCTCCCCATGCTTAGACTCTACAACTACGATATTGTGTTTCAGGAGATCCCCGACGAGACCACTTTGGCGCTCAATCTCAGCGGCTGCCCCAATCGTTGCAGTGGCTGCCACAGCCCCTGGTTGTGGGAGGAGAGCGGCGAATACCTCACGCCCCAAGGCTTGGATCGGCTCTTGGCGGAGTACGGCTCTCGCATCACCTGCGTTGCTTTTATGGGGGGCGACAACGACACGCAGGCGGTGGCTGCGCTGGCTCACCATCTCCGCACCCACTGGGGATCCCTGAAAATCGGGTGGTACTCTGGACGCGACACCCTACCCCCAGCCCTGAGAGTGACCCTTTTCGATTTTCTCAAATTGGGACCCTACCTTGCCGCACGGGGAGGACTGCGTAGTCCCACGACCAATCAACGCCTCTATCGGATCCAACCCGACGGAGCGATGCTGCCGATCCGCTTCGCACCCCGAAACGGTGCGTAATGCGAATTGTACGGATGGCTCTCGGACGCACAAACAAGAAGCCGCGTCGTGTACTTGACACGACGCGGCTCTCTATCCCTACGCCGAAGCTCCTCTTCTCCCTGTGGCAAGAGGGGCTTGCCCGCAGCTAACACGCCGAAGCAATCGGACGGCGATCTGCCTCGGAGTGCACCTCCATCACGAAGTGCTCTTGATGATACTCAATCACGATATGGGCATCAGAGGGCAGGGTTCCCGACAGAATCAGCTCTGCAAGCGGGTCTTCCACGTGTTTGAGCAGGGCACGTTTGAGCGATCGAACGCCATAATTGCGATCGTATCCCTGACTCACCAAGGCACGACGTGCGGTGTCGTCCATCTCAACTTGATAGCCCTGAAGCTGAAGTCGCTGACGGATATGACGCAGCTCCAACTCCACGATATGCATCATATCGGCTTCGGTCAAGGCGTTGAAGGTCACAATGTCGTCGATGCGATTGAGAAATTCGGGGGCAAACATCCCCTCCAATCCTTTTCGATAGAGTCGCTCACGATCGTCGTGCTCGCTCTTGGAGGAACTCCTTGCCACATACCCCATGCGGCGACCCTGCTCCGTGGCTTGACGCGATCCGGCATTGGAGGTCATAATGAGCACCGTATTCCGAAAATCGATCTTACGTCCTAAGCCGTCGGTCAGTTGCCCCTCGTCAAAGAGTTGCAACATCAGGTTGAAGACATCGCTGTGTGCCTTCTCGATCTCATCGAACAGCACCACACTATACGGGCGACGACGCACCTGTTCGGTCAGTTGTCCGCCCTCCCCGTATCCGACATAACCCGGAGGAGAGCCGATCAGACGACTCACGTTGTGTTTCTCGGCGTATTCGCTCATATCAATCCGAATCAACGCCTCCTCTTGCCCAAAGAGATAGGTGGCCAACTGCTTGGCCAGATAGGTTTTACCAACTCCCGTAGGGCCCACAAAGAGGAAAACCCCAATCGGACGGTGCGGATCCTGAAGTCCGGCACGATTGCGTCGCACGGCACGCACGATCTTCTCAATCGCCTGGGTCTGACCCTTCACGGCCTGTCCCAAGACTTGATCCATCTGCAACAACCGCGTCTGCTCCCCCTCCGTGAATTGCGTCACGAGGATGCCCGTCATCGAGGCAATCACGCTGCGAATCGCCTCCTCATCCACCTCCACCACTCGATCCTTCAGGTGTTGCATCCACTCCTGCTCCATCTCCCGAAGGCGATGGTGTAGCGCCTCCTCGCGATGACGCAGCTTGGTAGCCACCTCATGCTTCTGCTTGGAGAGCGCCACCTTCACACCGGCCTCTACCTCTGCAACCTCCATCTTCAAGGCCGCGAGCATCACCGGAGGCTTGGCGTCGCCCACGTGAGCCCGACTGCCGGCCTCATCCATGACGTCAATCGCTTTATCCGGAAAAAACCGATCCGGCAGATAGCGTTGACTCAACGACACGCAGGCTGCCAAAGCCGCATCGGTATAGTGAACGCCATGATGTTTCTCGTATCGTGAACGCAAATTCTCCAACACCTTTACTGCCTGTTGCGGAGTGGGTTGCTCCACCAGAATCTTCTGGAATCGTCGCTCCAAGGCTCCATCCTTCTCGATGCTCTCGCGGTACTCGTTGAGGGTTGTCGCCCCGATACATTGCAGTGTACCCCGTGCCAAGGCCGGTTTGAGTATGTTGGCCGTATCCAAGGCTCCTTGCGTGCTTCCGGCTCCGATGATCGTGTGGATCTCGTCAATAAACAGCAGTACGTCACTCCCGCCCAGTGTGCGAATCAGTGCCTGAATCCGCTCCTCAAACTCTCCGCGGAATTTGGTTCCCGCCACCAACGACGCCACGTCCAACGAGAAGATACGTTTGTTTAGCAACTCCTGGGGCACCTGCTTGTGGTGAATCCGCAAGGCCAAACCCTCCACCACTGCGGTCTTCCCTACGCCCGCCTCACCGATCAGAACGGGGTTGTTCTTCTTGCGGCGACCCAAGATCTGGATGAGTCGCTCGATCTCGGTGTCGCGTCCCACGACCGGATCCAAGGCTCCCTGCGCGGCTTGACGCGTCAGGTCGGTGCCGAAACGCTCCCAGCCTTCGCTGTCCCGTTTCGAGGCTCCTTCGGTGACCGTAATCCGCATTACGCCCGAACGCTTCGAGGTCTCAGAGGATGTGTCTGCGCCGGTTTGCTCTTCGGATTGCGAACCCAAGGCGGAGAGGAATTGCATATCCTCATAATAATCCTCATTGGGGGGCAGATCGTTCAGGAAGGAGAGCACCACCTCCTCGGTTAGGTTATATAGAGAGAGAATGCGGGAGCTGAGCAAGCTGCGATCCTGCACAATGTATTGCAGCAGATGCCCCGTATTGAGGAGCGTAACGCTCGGATCCGTTGCGGCACACAGCGAGGCAATGACCTGTGTCGTATCGACATCGGATGGGGAGCTCTGCGATGAATCGGAGTAGAACACAGGCCCCAATTCTCGTTCGAGGCGAATCCGAATTTGATAAATCTCCCATGCGCGCAACACTTTTTTCAAAACATGGAAACCGTGGCCTCCATCTTGCTTGAGAAGGGCTAAAAACAGATGATCGAAAGTTACAACGGAAGTACGACGCCGATGCGCTTCCCGACACCCTGTGGTGAGGATCACTTCCAGCGTCTTAGTTTGTTTGATTGGCATATCTTCTTTTTGGATTTGTTTAGAGTCTGTTTAAAAATATCATTTATAACCATTTTAGCATCAGTGAAATAAAAGCCAAGTATATCATATTTTCCGAACACACCACCTTTCGTTCATAATCCTTTGCTAATCTTCGGAAGTCA
>JAQUZZ010000142.1 GCA_028691095.1 Alistipes sp.
CGTCGCAGGTTCTCCAGTTCGAGTCGTTTTCCTCCTGCCGCACAGATGTCGATCAGCATCTTCGGGTGACGACGTTGCAGTTCGTCCATGTATTGCAGATAACCGATGACGTGGCGAATCTCGGCTATGCCCTGTCTGTCGGGATCTTTCTGATCCTCTCCATTCCAGTATCCGTCGGAGAAAACGGCAAAATCTTGGCGATAGAGGTCGATATGCTCACTCTTGAGCAGGCTGTCGGTGTGATGGATCATCCAGGCTAAGGCTTCGGGGTTTCCATAATTGAAGAAACGAGGATTTCCCGAACCGAGTGTCCACTCCGGATGATATTGAAAGATCCAGCTTCCCTCCGTGACACGCTCCGGCTCAAACCACAGCAGGCTCTTCACACCCCGTTGGTGTGCATGGTCGCTGATGGCTTTCAGTCCATTCGGATAACGCTTCGGGTCGGGATACCAAGTGCCCAACAGATCTTGCCACGATCCACCCCGATGGGGATACCAGCCGGCATCCATCCACCAGTAGTCCAGGTTGATGCCCTCCTCTAAGTATCGGTCGATGAACTCGATTTGATCTTTGTCTGTGGCATGAAACATCTCTGCAAAGAAAGCCGAACTGGCTGCTTCCAAGATGGGAGAAGGCAATTTTCCATCCGGACGTGGCAGGTTGTGGTCGTACATCCAGCCACGCCACATATTTTGGGCTTGATCTCGATTTCCTTGCCAGAACATCAATGCCACCAAGGGGGTGCGGATCTCCTCTCCGGGGTTCAGGTAGAGATGGGTCTTGATTTGTCCCACACAGATTGTCAGCACGGAGTCTGCGGTTTTGAGAAACGAAGTTTGCCAGCGAGCGGGCCATCCTACCCCCACCATGATGCCCGACGTGTCGGCACCGCACCATTCGGCATTGAAGAAAGGAAGGTTTTCGGCTGTGGGAAATCCGCCCCAGAAGGCTCCCATGGTTTGTGCTTCTCCGTTGTTGAGCGTCGTGCGACGTGCCGCAAAGTCTTTATCTCCGGAGTGTCCTCCTTCGTTGTAATTCAGGTAGAGCGTACTCTGGGTGCGTGGATGAAACGGAGCATGGAGGGCTTCGATCTGCTCCAAGATGCCACTCCGTGCGGAGCCGTTGTTTTTCAGATAGAGCGTCCACTCGACAGCCGGGTAGTCGGCATAGCGAACCATCTCACACCGAATCTCTAAGCCGTCGGTGAGGGTGTAGATCCATTGCTCCTGCGTCCGGTTTTCGTCCAACGTACGCTGGATTACTTGGGGCGTGCAACCCTGCAAAAGGCTATCCGAGCCGGTGCCTTGATAGATGAAGTGAAAGGGTAGAGATTGTGTGACCGGAGCCCTCTGGAATCGAGGTGCCATCCATTGCGCACATTGCTCCATTTGTGGAGCCGAAACATGGGGTGCCAGGGCTGCTCGACTCGAAAGCGAAAAAGCGAGAAGCGAGGTTCCACATAGAAGCCATTTAGGTGTTTTTTTCATAAAAAATAGAGGTTAATAGGTTGTTATGTTGCTAAGGTGAGTTTCACGAATGGAAACCCACGGAATTTAAATAATCGAAAAAATATTGAGTCTTTTTGTTACGGTGTATATCTATATATTCCGATGCGTGGATTGCTTATAAATAACACGCTGAGCTTAGTGCAGTCTTGGAGGATGAAATCTATAAAACAGATTTTAACAAAGATAGAAATTTTACATATAAAAAAATGCCCCTTTAGTCGCTAAAGGGGCATTTTTTTATAACTGCTTGTATCGGAGTAAAAATTTAGTAAGATTCAAAGAGTTGATTTGTCGTAGTTTGAATCTTTCCGAGCGGAGATGATTTATTGTACAGCAATGACTTTATAGCTTCCTCCTTTTACCTCAAAACAGAGGTGTTGGGTGCTGTATGCGTTCTGACTGAATCGGGCGATCCGATTGCGCACGGGCGATCCGTTGCGCCATACGGTCTCCCCATTGATCTTCACCTCTCGCACTCCGCGTTGGGGTACGCCCAAGACGCCCCGCTGCGATTTGGGCAGTTCGGCATTCAGCACAAACACGTTGTTGCTATTTTCAAAGGCCGAGAACACCCGTCCTACGGGAGTCTCTACGGAGGCTTTGGCCCACTCCAGTCCGGAGGGTAAGGGCAGGATGCCGATCAATTCGTAGGCGGGTTTCAGCGGTTGAATGCCACAGAGGTATTGATAGGCGATGGTGATGCCACCCCCACTCCAAGCGTGGTTGACGCTGCCACCCCCAAATCCTTCGTTGCCGATTCCCCATCCCTCAAAGAGGGTCGAGAAGTAGTCGTTTTGAACCATGTTGGCAAATCGACGATTGTGACGTGCAAAGCCCTCGGCGCCGTAACCCATCTGTACCATAGCCTCAAAAACATACTTCTCCATATAGGGACTGGCGTGTTCCTCAGAGCGCAGTACGTTCATGATGGACGGATACTTGTCGGGGTTTGCCAAACCGGCAACAACGGCCAAGGCTTGTACCCGATCGTCGGTCTGTTTGGTGTACTCCGGGTTACGGTAGGCGCTACCGTTCCAGAAGTGGGCATTGAAGGCACTCTTGAGTGCGGCCATCTCGCTTTCAAAGGCTTTGGCTTCAGCCGTGTAGCCCAGAACTTGAGCGGAGTTTCGCATTCCTTTAATCATCAGGTAGTACCAGCAGTTCTGCAACGGCACGATGTCGATGTCCGTACCCCAGTCGCCCCAATTCCATCCTCCGGCACGGAGAAGTACGGTGCCTTTGGGCCCCTTCTTCCATAGTCCGATGTAGCGTTTTACGGCCGGATAGATCTTTTCGAGGGTCTCCTGATCCTTGGTATACCAATAGTAGTTCCATAATCCGTAGTAACCCAACGAGGCCATCACCTGTCCGGGGAGCTCTTTGTCCCAGTTGGAGGCAGGAACCGGAGCATAGATGACGCTGTCGGACTTTTGCCACTCCGCCAAGTTGAGCAGCCATTTGCGCGTGAGTTGATCCGAGGATTTGGAGAGCACATAGAAGGCCTCACCCGATTCATTGGTGGCATCCCCCGTCCACTGCGAACGTTCGCGGTCGGGACAATCCATGTAGGTGTCGCGCATGGTGAGGTAGAGCGTGCGTAGTGCCTTGGTGTGGAATCGATTGAATAGCGGGTCGGAGCACTCGAAGGTGCTGGTGAACTCGGCGTTGTAGCCGCTTTCGCGGAATTTGACGCTCACAACCTCCACGCCTTTGGGAAGAACGTAGTAGATGCGATGACCGTTGGTCCAGCCTAAGTTCTCATACTCTTGCAAGCCGTCTCGGGTGATGTATTCGCAGCGGAGATAGTTGTCGCCACCGTTGTACTTCAGGTAGTTGTCTGAGAAGATCAGGATGTGACCTCCGGCTTCTGCTTTGAGTTTGATATAGGGGGTTACTTGGGCGTTGTAGGGAAGGGTGCAGACGAGGGTGTCTCCGCGGCGTTGCTGTGCCGTGTAATCTTGCAATGCACCCACTTTCCATAATGGAATGGGGCGTACCACCAATTTGTTCCAAGGGCGACCACCGGCAGGGCCGTTAACCACGGCTTGGGGCATGATGTCCTCTTTGAAGGAGGGTTCAATCCACGACGAGGTCTCTTTGCGCGCGTCGTAGAGGATATTGGATTCGGCCAAACGCATATTGGGATCGGGGCCCGGCGAGGTACCGAAGGCGGGATTGGCTTCGCACTTCCAGCTCTCGTCGCTCAGAATCTCGAAAGAGGCGGTTTGGCAGTCGAAGAGGAGGCCTGCCTTGCCGCTGTCGTTGTGCGAGAAGGAGGGACGGCCAAAATACCATAGCAGCACGGCGATGGTGTTCTCACCCCGATGGAGGTAGGGAGCCAACTCCACCTCATCGTAGTAGGTATCCAAGGGATTGGGCCCTCTTTTGAGCTGTCCCTCGAAGACGACCATCTTTCCGTTGATCCACAGCCAATATTTGCTGTCCGCGGCGATGCGAGCAATGACCGAGGTCGGAACAGTCGGAAGTTCTACTTTTTTACGGAAGTTGAGCCAAGTGTTGGGACGTTCGGCTGTTGTGCTCGAACTGATCCACTGGGCTTTCCACGTCGGATCGGTTGTGAGGGTGCGTGCATGGAGGCTCGATAAGCTCGATAGGAGCACACCGCCCAGCATCGCGATACACCACATTTTCAGTTTCATGATTCTCTTAGCGCTATGTTTAGGGTTAGGTTCGTTGCTTGGGACTGCAAGGCGTAGATTCGGGGTGAAACCGCTGTGGGGTGGCAATGAAGAGCCCACCCCTGTGTGAAGATTCTCTTTGGAAGAAGCTTCACACAGCAAAACAATCTTGGGGAAGCCAAGAGATCCGATACCTACATTGACGGGCGCGATTTGCTTCGTCTCGTCGAAAATGCCATAATAGCAAATATAGTCAAAAAATCCTTGCGATCGCTTTTTTTGCGATCACCGCACGAATTTAAGCACAAAGTGCGATTTGTTGGCAATAGACCTATCTGTATATCCGACATCAGCCGTGACGAAAGGGCTCAATCTTTCTTTTCGGTCACTTATTCGTAATCGTCGTCGGTGAGTTCCTCATTCTCTCCTTCAATCTCTGCCAAGCGTTGTGCGATCTCCTCTGAGGTGAGTTTCCGTACATTCTTAGCCACATCTTGCTTCTGAACGTTCTGTTCGATGGTAAAGGTTACCTGATCGCCCACCGATAAGTCGGTGAAATCACCTTCGATGACATCCTGAGAGTGGAAGAACAGGTTGTTGTTCGGATAGCGGATAAACCCGAAGCCGTTCTTGAGGCTCAAAATCTCACTGACCGCAGAGGTGGGGGTTGCCGACACAGTAGCGGTGGGGCGAGGTGGTTCGTAGGAGACAAACAGATCGGTAATCAAGCTGTTGTTCTGTTCGATTCCGGCATCAATCACGTCGTGCATAGCCACCGGATAGGAGGCGATGTTCAGCAACTCATGAGAGGTC
>JAQUZZ010000143.1 GCA_028691095.1 Alistipes sp.
GGATGCAGCAGATAGTGGAGCAGCATGGTGGCGTAGAGGAATCCTTGTACTTCGCTTCCCGCCTCAAAGAGCATTGCGAGGTCGAACTTGAGGTTCTGCCCGATTTTGGCGATATGGGGATTCTCCATGACCGGACGCAGTTGCGACAGAATGGTCGGGGTGTTCTCCGGTGTGCAGGGGATATACCAAGCTTCGTGCGGTTGGAGTGCCAGGGAGATGCCCACCAGTCGATCTTGAAAGGGGTCGAGTCCCGTGGTCTCGGTGTCGAAGCAGAAGGCCGTGCTTTGGGCGAGTTTCCGCACCAGAGCGTCCAACGCCTCAGGGGTGGTGACCGTGTGATAAGTGTGCGGTACGGTTTCCAGACTTTGATACCCGGGGGTGCTGAACAGATCGGTCGCACCGGCTGAGGTGGCAGTCTCTTCCGAGGTGGTCGAAAGGGCGCTTGCGGTGAAGAGGTCGGGTTCACGGCTCGCGGTGGGGCGCGACGTCGGTGTGGCGTTCTCGGCGACACTTCCCTCCTCACCTATCTCCTGCAACAGGGTACGAAAACCTAACTGCCGATACAACCCGGCGAGTTGTTGGCGATCGGGATCCTCCATCTTCAGTGCTTCGGGTTTGAAGTCGATGGGAACCTGTTGCTCAATGGTGGCTAACCGCTTGGAGAGCACGATCTGCTCCCGCGAAGCCTCGATGTTTTCGCGTTGTTTGCCTTTGAGTTGGTCGGTGTGTTGCAGCAGGTTCTCCACCGAGTCGAATTGCGACAGGAGCTTCACCGCGCTCTTCTCCCCGATACCCGGAACCCCGGGAATGTTATCCGAGGCATCGCCCCAGAGTGCTAAGATGTCGATCACTTGCAGCGGATGGGCAATCCCGTAATGGGCACACAGATCCTCGCATCCGAGAATCTCCACGCCTTCGCTTCCTCCCTTGCGTTGTTTGTAGAGGTAGACGTTCGGGCGAATGAGTTGCCCGTAATCTTTGTCGGGGGTGACCATATAGACCTCAAAACCCTGCTCCGCTGCTTGGCGTGAGAGGGTTCCGATGACATCGTCGGCTTCGTATCCCTCCACCTCCAGAATCGGAATGTGCATCGCCTCCAGAATCTGTTTGATATAGGGCACCGAGGTGCGAATATCTTCGGGGGTCTCCTCCCGATTGGCTTTGTAGGCGGGGTAGAGTTGGTGACGGAAGGTAGCCCCGCCCGGATCGAAGGCGACGCCTAAATAGTCGGGCTGTTCGCGCTGCTGAATTTCGCGAAGATAACGTACAAAGCCGAAGATGGCCGAGGTGTTGACGCCCTCCGCATTGCGCATCGGTCGTCCGATGAAGGCGTAGTAGAAACGGAAGATTAAAGCGAAGGCGTCGATTAAAAAGACTTTTTCCATGGGGCAAAAGAGATTTGCACCTTGGGTTTGCATCGTGGCGAAATGCGACGTGCGACCGCGGGTGCCAAAAGGGGTGAAGGAGAAGGTGGGGTTTTGCTGCCGGGTGACCCATCCTGCAAAGGGATGTACGCCCTCGGCGGTAGCTTAGGATTGAGCCGCGTTGAGGGGCAATCAGGGGTTGTCCTCGGCAAACCACTCGGCAAAGGAGGTGGCTGTTTCGTGCAGCCGGATGCTGTGGAGCTTCACCCGTTGAGGAAGTCGCGCGGCGATAAGGCGTGCAAATTCGGCCACCATATTCTCGCAGGTCGGTTGATACGCCACGGCTTCGATTTTGGAATAGGCGGATTGCAACGTCTCCAATAGGGCGCGATTGTCCGTCGTGCGTCGCAGCACAAAGGCGTGGTTGCAACGATGGATGATGGTCTCGTTGACGATCTTTTTCAGCTCGCCGAAATCCATCACCATCCCGTATTTGGGATTGGAGGGGTCGAGAATCGGCTCTCCTATCACCGTGACAAACAGACGGTAGGAGTGGCCATGAATCTCACGACAAGGCCCATCATACCCTGTTAGGGTGTGAGCCATCTCGAAGGAGAACTCTTTGGTAAGTCGAATGATCGCCATAAGTTTTGTGCTACATTGTGTGTGTTTCGCCTCCGGTTTACACCGGACTTTCTCAAGGGCTTCGCGTGCGGAGCCCTTAGAAAGAGGTATTCTACGCTCTCGTGTGCCTACTCCTCCCAAGAGGGAATATCCACCGGACGGTCGAACGATTCGCTCAGGGAGATGAATGTTTCGGTCTGGGCTACCTCAGGAAGTTGTTGAATGTGGTCGAAAATCGTATGCATGAGGTGCTCGTTGTTGGTGCAGTAGAGTTTGATGAGGATGTTGTACTTTCCGGTGATGAAGTGACACTCCACAATCTCCGGAATCATACGGAGTCGCTCTACGGTTTGCACATTTTTTGTGGGGTCAGAGATGCGAATCCCGATGATCGCACAAACATCATACCCCAAAGCCTTGGGGTTGACCTGAATGCGCGAACCCAGAAGAACCCCTGCATCTTCGAGCTTTTTCACGCGTTGATGAATGGCTGCTCCCGAAATTCCGCATTCGCGTGCGATTTCCAGAAACGGCATACGGGCATTCTTGATTAAGAACCCTAAGATCTTGCGATCAATTGTGTCTAAAGTGAGTTTTGCCATGGGTGATAATTAAATAGATAGTTCGATCCTGTTGTTGCGTTTTCCTCACGGCAGTTGCTCACACAAAAAGGGTCTCTGATTGTACGCTCCCCCTCTCTTCATGTTTCTCTCTGTCCGTAACCTCTTTGGTGTAAAACTGTGTAGAGCAATGAAATCCGAACCTTCGGAACCAGCCCGAAGAACCAAACCCGCTGCAAATCCCTAAGGAATGGTTGGATCTTGGGCGAACCCTTCTGGTTTTCGAGGATTTCACGCCTCAAACAGCGATTAAAAATAGGGTAAAATTTCGTAATTTGTAAGCAAAGTTACTTTTTTCTGGTGAAAATTTGAGCAAAATGACAAAAAATCTCAATACATTGCTTAACTTTGGGGAGTTATTAAAGAATCTTAAAAAAGTTTAACCTAATAATACTGACGACGTATGCAATCAATCGACACGTACGATTTCAAGGGGAAACGCGCCATTATCCGCGTGGACTTCAATGTACCCCTGAATGAAAAATTCGAGATTACGGATGACACTCGTATCCGTGCAGCCATTCCGACCATCAAGAAGGTGCTTGCTGAGGGGGGGTCTGCAATTTTAATGTCGCATCTGGGTCGCCCTAAAAAAGGGCCCGAGGATAAATTCTCACTCAAACACATCATCGGCCGCATCGAAGAGCTGGTGGGTGTGAAGGTGGAGTTTGCAGGCGACTGTCAGGGCGACGAGGCGGCTCAGAAAGCTGCGGTGTTGAAACCCGGACAGGTGTTGCTGCTGGAGAATCTGCGTTTCTACGCCGAAGAGGAGGGCAAACCCCGCGGATTGGCCGAGGATGTGACCGACGAAGAGAAAGCCGCAGCCAAGAAAGCCGTGAAAGCCAGCCAGAAGGAGTTCGTTAAACGTTTGGCATCCTATGCGGATTGCTATATCAACGACGCATTTGGTACGGCACACCGTGCTCATGCTTCCACCGCGCTGATTGCCGACTATTTCCCGAACGACAAGATGTTCGGTTACGTGATGTTGGGTGAGTTGAAGGCCATCGACAAGGTGCTGGATGCTCCCGCTCGTCCGTTTACCGCCATCTTGGGTGGCTCGAAGGTTTCGACCAAGATCAGCGTGATCGAGAATCTGATGAAACGGGTGGACAATCTGATCCTCGGAGGCGGAATGACCTATACCTTCAAAGCTGCCTTGGGTGGTAAAGTGGGTGTGAGCATCTGCGAGCCCGATCAGTTTGAGACCGCGCTCAATATTCTGGCGAAAGCCAAAGAGATGAACGTTTCGATCGTCTTGGCGGAAGATGCCGTGTGTGGCAAAGAGTTTAAGAACGACACCGAAACACAGATTACACCGGCCAATGCCATCCCTGACGGATGGGAAGGACTGGATATCGGACCCAAATCGGTAGAGGCGTTCCGTAAGGTGATCTTGGATTCCAAGACGATCCTGTGGAATGGCCCCGTAGGAGTCTTCGAGATGGATAACTTTGCCAAGGGTTCGCGTGCGATTGCGGATGCCATTGTGGAGGCTACGTCCAAAGGCGCATTCTCTTTGATCGGAGGAGGTGACTCGGTGGCTTGCATCAACAAATTCGGCTTGGCAAAACAAGTAAGCTATGTTTCGACCGGTGGTGGTGCCCTGTTGGAGTATATGGAAGGTATTGAACTTCCGGGCGTCGCTGCGATCCGCAAATAGATCGTTCCCAAAAATCAAGAGACGGGAGGTGTTGTGACACTTCCCGTTTTTTTGTTGCCTAACGGGGATAGAGCGGGTGTTACCGACGTGTCGCTATCTCTGTATGTGCTTAGAATGGACGAGACGGGGCTTCAGAGAGTAGGGAGTGAGGAAGACTGTGTTGTTGTCTCGTGATGAATCCGTAATGTAAAATGAGGCTTGGAATATTGATGAGTTTTGATGTTGATTTTTAGTAATTTAATAGGGGTAATCTAAAAAATCCCGTAAAAATTATTACAAAAAACGGGCGAAAAATTTGGAGGAAGAAAAATTTCACCTATCTTTGCACTCGCAATCGGGAACAAAACGCTTGCAGAAGTTCCGATACGATTGGGAGTATAGCTCAGCTGGTTCAGAGCATCTGCCTTACAAGCAGAGGGTCGGGGGTTCGAATCCCTCTGCTCCCACATTAAAAGATAAACATTACAGAGACGTTCAGCGTAAATTCTGAACGTCTTTTTTTATGCTTATTAATAGTTTGTATCTTGTTGATTATAAGAGCATTAATTCTAATATATATATGAGGTGCGTGATATATATTAGAGCCTAATTTTCGCCACGCGCATCGTTGTTTTACGAGAATCCGCTCTTGCTATTTTCCACGATTATTTACAACTTTACGGAACAATTCGTGAAAATAT
>JAQUZZ010000144.1 GCA_028691095.1 Alistipes sp.
CTGTTAGTGGTTTTTCCGGCCTCGATGGAGGAGAGGATGGCCCCGTAGTCCAAGACACGAGCCAACTGGTTGTAACCGGCAAAATCACCCGCAAGGTTCATGCCCTTGCCGATGGCGTTTGCAGGGTCGACTTCATAGATGTCTTTGGCAATCGGCGTGTCTTGGCAAACGACGGTGAGTTTGCTGCTCTTCTCTCCGCTTTTAGCAAGTGAGGAGGGGTAGGCAACCTCGATGTCGAAACTAAAGGGATAGGTGAATGCCGAGTCTTTGGTGTTGAGGGTGATCTGGAGTTTGTGCTCTCCCACGCGACGAATCACGTTGGCTACAATGTGATTCTTTGAAATCTTGACGATTCTGACGTTTCCCTGGGTGAAGAGCGGTACTTCAAGCGTACCTTGATTGGGGTGGTAGTTGAGTACGTTGATCCCGTTGAAGACGCCATAGGCGGTCTCAACGGGGAGCGTGTCCGAGATGTCGGTCGTGTCGTTTTTGCTACACGAAGCCAAAACGAGAATTGCTGCGATTTGGCAACAAGTAAGGATTAATTTTTTCATACAGTAAAGATTTGTGATGCTTTACGATTCCAATGGTGAGCGTTGTGCTAACACTGTGATTTCGAGGGAGAACTTGATGTGTCTAAATAGGGTAGTATGATGCAATCAGACAAAAAGTCCCTGCGCTTGAAAGGATGAGTAACAAAAGAGAGTCTGGATGCTCTACGCTCTCGGTATTTGGATATGTACAAATGTAGAAATAATTGTGCAAATTGTGTCTTTTTGTAGTGAAAAATAGTCGAAAAAGTTGTGCTTTTCTAAAGTCTGAATTTGGAAACGAAGTGATCGGAAAGGATGATTGCACCCTTCCGTCACGGTATATGCTTGATATACGGAGATGTTATTTGTGAATAAATAGCACGCTGTGCTTAAAATGGGAACGTAAAAGAAAATATTTCCCGCTTTTCGTGTATCTTTGTACAAATTTCTGTGTGATTGCGAAATAAGGGATCTGAAAGAGGTATTGCCTCCCCCTATCCTTACGGGATAGGATGAATCTATGGGTTGATTCTTGTTCGTAAATCGCATACGATGCTCGTGCATTGTGCAGGGGCTTAAAAGAGAGAATTATGGGTTTATTTAATCTGTTTTCGAAAAAAGAGAATAAGGCGGATCTCGACAAGGGTTTGGAGAGAACCAAACAGGGGGTCTTTGCCAAATTGGCACGTGCGGTTGCCGGAAAATCGAAGGTGGATGATGAGGTGTTGGATAATCTGGAGGAGGTGTTGATTACCTCTGATGTAGGGGTGGAGACCACCTTGCGGATTATTCGACGCATTGAGGAGCGTGTGGCTGCCGATAAATACATGAATACTTCGGAGTTGAATGGGATTCTGCGAGAGGAGATTGCTGCACTGCTGGAGGAGCAGCGTCCCGAAGTCGAGGATTTCACGACGCGCGAAGCGACCGGAGTCCCCTATGTAATTATGGTGGTGGGGGTGAACGGAGCCGGCAAGACCACGACCATCGGGAAACTGGCGGCCAAATTCAAGGCGGCGGGCAAGAAGGTCTATATCGGAGCTGCCGACACCTTCCGTGCGGCGGCCATCGACCAACTGGCGGTGTGGGCCGAACGAGCCGGAGTGACTATGGTTCGACAAGATATGGGTTCGGATCCCGCCTCTGTGGCTTACGATACCTTGAAGAGTGCGGTGGCCAATCAAGCCGATGTAGTGTTGATTGACACGGCCGGACGTTTGCATAATAAAATAGGTCTTATGAACGAGTTGACCAAGATCCGCAACGTGATGGCGAAGGTGATTCCCGATGCCCCGCACGACGTGATGTTGGTGCTGGACGGATCGACCGGTCAAAATGCGTTTGAGCAGGCGAAGCAGTTTACGCAAGCCACGCAGGTCACTTCGTTGACCATTACCAAGCTGGATGGCACGGCCAAGGGGGGCGTGGTGATCGGCATCAGCGATCAATTTAAGATTCCGGTGCGTTATATCGGGGTGGGAGAGGGCATCGACCAGTTGCAGGTGTTCGATCGTCGCGAGTTTGTGGCGAGTCTTTTTGGGGAGTAAAAGCTACGGGATTCGTAAAGTATACTCCCTCTGTGTGTTGCTTCCTTTGTTTGAGAACTTGCTATACGAAAAATTCCCAAAAAGTTTGGATGTTTCCAGATTTGTTGTAATTTTGTAACGATTCACGGGGGTGTTTGGTGCGTTGCGTCTTCGTAATGCGCGCAGAAAACCGACCGAACCGTGTGATTCATGCAATCCTAAATGATTAGAAAAATGACCGCCCAGCATTCGCTTTTTTGGGGTTATTATTTTTACTTCTTCTTTTATTGCGAAAGGGGACTGGGATTGTGTTGTCGATAGTGAATGGTGAGTAGTCACGAAAAGAATAGAAATCCTGGTCCCCTGTGGAGGCCGGGATTTTTTTATACCGGCTCCTCAAGATCCAGGCAAAACGAGAGAAGGGATGAGTGAGATCAAAAGGGTAGCCATTCAGGGTTACGAAGGAAGTTTCCACCATATTGTGGCGCGTGCTTATTATGGCGCACAGATCGAGATTGTGCCGTGTGCTACCTTTCGTGAGGTGGCGCGACAGGTCGAGAGCGGAGCCTCGGATGCGGGAGTGATGGCCGTGGAGAATTCCATTGCAGGAACCATTTTACCCAACTTGGGGATTCTGCATAACAGTCATGTGCAGGTGGTGGGCGAGTACTACCTCCACATCCGGCAGAACCTGATGGCATTGCCCGGTACGACGTTGGAACAGGTGCGTGAGGTGTGGTCGCATCCGATGGCTCTGTTGCAATGTGTCGATTTTCTGGATGCCCACCGATGGAAATTGGTTGAGACGGAGGATACGGCACGGAGTGCGTATGAGGTTGCTCAGCGGCAATTAAAAGGGGTCGCAGCCATCGCCGGCGATCTGGCCGCACAACTCTTCGGACTGGAGATTGTGGCACCGGATATTCATGCGATCAAGAACAACGCAACGCGCTTTTTGATGCTTCGATCCGAGCACCAGCCGATTGACGAGCAGGCCGACAAGGCGTCGCTGTGTTTTAAGACCCTGCATGAGCACGGTTCTTTGCTCCAAGTGTTGAAGGAGATGGAGGATTTGGATGTCAATATGACCAAGCTGCAATCCTCACCCATTCCCAGCGAGCCGTGGCACTATATGTTCCACATCGACTTGGAGTTCGGAAGCATGAAAGAGTATAATCGACTGATCGAGCGGATGCGTCGGGTGACCAATGAACTCCATGTTTACGGGGTTTATCGCAAGGATGCGTTGCATAAAAATTAGGACTTAGGGTGCGATTTGTTGTTTTTTCGCTCTGTTGCGCCTAACTTTATTACGTCATAATGACACAAAATAGGTTATAAAGTTCATAAACTACAAACTAAAAAACAAAAAATCATGAAGTTAGAAGTTGCAAAACGACTGGGAAAAATCGAGGAGTACTATTTTTCAAAGAAAAATCGCGAGATCGATCAGATGCGTGCTGAGGGTCATGACGTCATTAGCTTGGGTATCGGAAGCCCCGACCTGCCTCCCCATCCTGAGGTGATCGCCACCTTGGGAGCTGAGGCCACCAAACCCAACTGCCACGGTTACCAATCCTACAAGGGTGCACCGATCCTGCGCGAGGCTTTCAGTCGTTGGTATAAGAAATATTATGGCGTTGAGCTGAATGCCGCTTCGGAGATTCTGCCGTTGATCGGATCGAAAGAGGGTATCATGCACATCTGCATGACCTACCTCAATGAGGGTGATCGGGTGTTGTTGCCCAATCCGGGTTATCCCACTTATACTTCGGCGGTGAACGTAGCCGGGGGTGTACCGGTGGGGTATAGATTGCGGGCTGAGAACGGCTGGATGCCCGATTTCGACGAGTTGGAGGGTTATGCCAAAGAGGGCGGCGTGAAGTTGATGATCGCCAACTATCCGCAGATGCCGACCGGTGCGATGCCCAAAGAGGGGATTTTCGAGAAATTGGTGGATTTCGCGCGTCGCAACAACATTCTGCTGGTGCATGACAACCCGTATAGCTTCTTGCGTAACACCAAGCCGGTGAGCATCCTGAGTGTTCCGGGTGCTAAGGATGTAGCCTTGGAGCTGAACTCACTGAGTAAGAGCCACTGCATGGCCGGATGGCGTGTAGGTATGATCGGTGGAGCCAAAGAGCGCCTGGAGGAGATCCTCCGTTTCAAGAGCAACATGGACTCCGGTATGTTCTACCCGATGCAGGCTGCCGCAGCGCGTGCACTGGATCTGGGTGACGAGTGGTTCAGCGAATTGAATAAGATCTATGCCGCACGGGAGAAAAAGGCCTATGCAATCATGGATCGGATCGGTTGCACCTATGATCCCAAACAGGCCGGACTCTTCGTATGGGGACGTCTGCCCGAGGGCGACGAGGATTGCTTTGCCTTCTCGGATCGGATTTTGTACGGATGCAACGTCTTTATCACCCCGGGTGGCATCTTCGGATCGGAGGGTATGCGGTATATCCGTATCAGTCTGTGCGCCCCTGAGGAGAAATTGCAATGTGCGCTCGATCGTATCAGTAACTTTCTATGAAAACAGCAATTGTAGGAATCGGTCTGATTGGCGGCTCGTTCGCCTTGAGTCTTAAAGATGCCGGACTTTGTCGGGAGGTCATCGGGGTGGATAACTCCGAGGCCAACCGGCAGAAGGCCGTCGAGCGAGGATTGGTGGATCGCACCTTGCCGCTGGACGAGGCCGTCGAAGAGGCCGATCTGATCGTACTGGCTACGCCGGTCGATTCGATTCCTCTGTTGGCCATCAAGGTGCTCAACCGGACGCGTGAGGATCAGGTCGTCATCGACATGGGTTCCACCAAACAGGAGTTGTGTGAGGTGATTGCCCAGCATCCTCGTCGTCGTCGCTTTGTG